>NZ_JBSFTC010000075.1:0-39715 GCF_053590415.1 Nonomuraea sp. NPDC003201 | reverse complement strand
GGCGGGTGCCGGTGCCGCCGCCAGGGCGGCCACCAGCGCGGCGGCAGTCGCGATTTTCAGCATGTTGGTGCTCTTTTCAGTCCAGGACGGGGAAGTTGGCGCGGAAGACGCCGTAGGGATCGCGCCGGCGCTTGATCTCGCGCAGCCGGGCCAGGGTGTCGGTGGGGAAGGCTTGGGCGGCGTCGTCCGCCGGGGCGAGGAAGGTGTACGGCTTCCGGCCGCTGACCGCCTCACCCAGCGCCTCGACCAGGGCCGCCTGCCTGGCCCGTACCGCATCGGCAAGGTGGGGCAGCCGCAGGCCGAGCAGGTAGAGCATGTACGGCTCGGCCAGCGCGCCACCCGCGCCGCCGGCGGGATCGGCCTCGGCCAGCGCCCCGCCGAGATGCCGGACCTGTAGGTTCAGCAAGGGTGCGAGTTCGGCCTCCGCGAGGGCCCGCACCGGCAGGTCGGTCAGAAGTTCGGTGCGGGCCAGCATGGGGCTGGGCTCGACCGGCTCGGCCGCGATCGTGCCCAGGTCGGCGATGTCCATGGAGCCGCGGCTGTCGGAGAGGCTGCCGCCGATCTCGTCGAACGCGGTCAGCAGCGCCTTGGCCTCGGCGTCGCCACCGAGGTAGGTCACGTCCACGGTGACCAGCGGCGGCGCGGGCGGCGGCGGCGCCATCCGGTTGATCCACACCGACAGCTCGCGTGGCGCGTCCGCGGTGATCCGGCGGAAGGCGTCGAACACCGCACCGGCGTGGGCTGCAGGCCAGGTGACGCGCCCGCCGTACACGCTGGGAGCCGGGTACAGCGCCAGCTCGATCGAGGTGACCAGCGCGTAGTCGCCGCCGCCACCGCGCAGCGCCCAGAACAGGTCGGCGTCGGAGTCGCCGGTGACCCGTACCTGCTCGCCGTCGGCGTCGACGATCTCGAAGGCGCGCACCGAGTCGGCGGCCCAGCCGTACATGCGGCCGAACCACGAGACGCCGCCGCCGGCGACGAACCCGGCGACCGTCACGGCCGGGCTGCTGCCGGCCGGGCCGGTGAGGCCGTGCCTGCCGCTCTCGGCCAGCAACCGGCCCCACCGCACTCCGGCGCCGACCCGGGCGACGCGCGCCCGCGCGTCGACCTCCACCCGGTCCAGGCGGCCGGTGCGCAGCAGGATCACGCCCTGCGCGTCGCCCGAGGCGCCATGGCCCGACGGCTGGGCGGTGACCGTCAGCCCGGCTTCGCGGGCGTACCGCACCAGCGCCGCCACATCCGCCGCGTCCTCGGCCTCGACGACGGCGGACACCGGCTGGTGGACGCCCACCGCCCACGGGCGGGCCGCTTCGTCGAACCCGTCCTCGCCGGGAAGCAGCACACGCCCCCGGACCGCATGACGTAGATCCATAGCTGTCGTCTCCTTACGGGATCACCTGGGGTTACCAGGGAAGAGGGCCTTCGTGCTGGACGAAGGCGGCGGTGGGGCCGTCGGCGTCCAGCAGCGCCATGGCCACGATCGGCGCGGCTCCCTCTTCAGGGGGCTTGATGCCTTCGTTGTGGTTGATGTCGGTCTTGACCCAGCCCGGGTCGACCGCGTTGACCTTGATCGGGGTGTCCCACAGCTCCTTGGCGTAGGACACGGTGATCATGTTGAGGGCGGCCTTGGAGGAGCAGTAGACGAGGTTGAGCATCGGCCACAGCGGATGGGCCTGGTCCAGGGTGCGCCCGATCGAGCCGCGTTCGCTGGAGACGTTCACGATGCGTCCCGCGGGTGAGCGGCGCAGCAGCGGCAGCATCGCGTTGGTGACCTCGATGACGCCGAACACGTTCGTCTCGTAGACCTGGCGGGCCTGCGGGGTGGTGGCCTGGCTGGGCGGCCCGTCGTCGAAGGTGATCCCGGCGTTGTTGACCAGGATGTCGAGCTTGCCGTACTCCTGCTCGATCCACTGTGCCGCGGCTCGGACGCAGGCCGCGTCGGTGACGTCGAGCCGTACGTACGGCAGGCCGAGCCGCTCGGCCGCGGCGCGCCCCCGCTCCTCGTCACGAGCACCGATGATCGCGGTGACACCCGCGTCGGCGAGCTGGCGTGCGATCTCGGCGCCGATGCCCTTGTTCGCGCCCGTGACGAGCGCGACCGCTACCATGCCGCACCCGCGACCTGCCGGGTGGAGGCGTTCAGGCGGTTCCACAGGTTGACGGTGGAGATCGTCATGATCAACGCGGCGAGCTCGGTCTCGGAGTAGAGGTCGGCGACCTCGTCCCACAGCTCGTCGCCGACCTGGCCGCCATCGGCGAGCCGGGTGACCTGCTCGGCCAGTGCCAGCGCGGCGCGCTCGGCGTCGGTGAAGTACGGCGCCTCGCGCCACGCCGCCACGGCGAACAGCCTCTCGTCGCTCTCGCCCGCCTTGCGCAGGTCCTTGGCGTGCATGTCGACGCAGACGCTGCAGCCGTTGATCTGGCTGGCCCTGAGCAGCACCAGGTCCACGGTGACCTTGGGCAGCCCGGCCTGGTCGGCGGCCTTTCCGAGGTCCAGGAGCGCCTTCATGGCGCCGGGGAGGACGAGGGCGGGGTTCTTCATGCGTGCCTGCATGGGAGCCTCCTCATGCGTGGTGATCGACTGATGTGGCCAGCATGGGGAGGGCGATCCATACGATCGCGATGCGATGTCGATGCATCGCCTATGGGGGCCTCTGTTACTAAATGGGCAAATGTATGATTCGCGGGTGGATGTGCGGCTGACGATCCTCGGCCCGGTCGAGGTGTCAGCCGGTGACCGATCGCTTCCCGCCCTGGCCCCGCGTCACCGCGCGTTCCTGGGCTACCTGCTGCTGCACGCCGGCGTCGTGCTGAGCGTCGAGCGGCTGATCGACGCGATGTGGGGGCCGACGCCGCCGGACACGGCCCGTGCGCAGGTGCACGCCGCGTTGACCGCGATCCGGCGTACGCTGCGCGCCGCGGACGCGGTCCACCTGGTGCAGACCCGGCCGGCGGGATATGTGATCAGCCCGAGGCCGGGGCAGCTCGACCTGCGGGAGTTCGCCAGGCTCGTGGCCGAGACGGACGCCGGGCTCGTGACCGAAGCGGACGCCAGGCTCGTGGCCAAGGCGGACGCCAGGTTCGTGGCGTATGCGGGCGCCGGGCTCGTGACCGAGACGGACGCCAGGCTCGCGGCTAAGGCGGACGCCAGGCCGGGCGCGGCCGTGAGGACGCTGCGGGAAGCGCTCGCCCTGTGGCGCGGGCCCGCCTTCGCCGACGTCCAGGCCTACTTCGCCGAGGGTGCCAGGGCCCGGCTGGAGGACCAGCGGCTGGCCGCGATCGAGCGGCTGGTGGAGCTGGAGCTCGCCGCCGGAAGGCACGCGGAGCTCATCGACCTGCTGGCCACCGAGCTGGCCGCGCATCCCTTGCGGGAACGGCTGGCCGGGCAGCTGATGCTGGCCCTGCACCGCTCCGGACGTCAGGCGGACGCGCTCGCCGTCGGCCGCGACTACCGCCGCAGGCTGGCCGAGGAGCAGGGACTTGACCCGGGCCGCGCCTTCCTGGCTGTGGAGGAGACCGTCCTGCGCGGTGACCCGCCCACGGCTGCCGCCATCCGCCCCGCGAAGCCCACCACGGCCACCGCCATCCGGCTCACAGAGCCCGCCACGTCCGCCAGCATCCTGCCCGCAGAGCCTGCCACGTCCGCCGACATCCGGCCCGCAGAGCCTGCCACGTCCGCCGACATCCGGCTCGCAGAGACCACCGCACCTAACGGCATCCGGCCCGCAGAGACCGCCGGGGCTACCGGCATCCGGCCAGCGCAGGCCGAACCGCCCGCCACCGCGACCAGGTCCGTGGTGACCAGGCCGGTGGCGGCGTTCCTTCCGTACGACATCGCCGACTTCGCCGGCCGTTCCGTCCAGCTGGTGGAGCTGTGCGAGGGCGGCGCCTCCCAGGCGGTGACGATCGCCGCCATCGACGGCATGGCCGGCATCGGCAAGACCGCGCTGGCCGTCCACGCCGCGCACCGGCTCGCCGACCGCTACCCCGACGGTCAGCTCTTCATCGACCTGCATGCCCACACGGCGGGCCAGCGCCCGCTCGGGCCCGCCGAAGCGCTGGAGGCGCTGCTGCGGCAGCTCGGTGTGGCGACCGAGCGCATCCCCGCGTCCATGACGGAACGGGCCGCCTTATGGCGGGCCGAGCTGGCCGGCCGCCACGTGCTGTTGGTCCTGGACAACGCCACCGACACCGCCCAGATCCGCCCCCTGCTGCCCGGGGCCTCGAACAGCCTGGTGCTCATCACCAGCCGCCAGCGGCTCACCGACCTGGACGCCGCGCGAACCCTCTCCATGGACGTGCTGCCCCTGCCCGACTCCGTCGCGCTCTTCACCGGCATCGTGGGCGAGCGCGCGGCCGCCGAACCCGAGGCGGTCGCGGAGGTCCTGCTGTTGTGCGGGTTCCTGCCGCTGGCCGTACGGATCGCCGCCACCCGCCTGCGGCACCGTCCCCGCTGGAGCGTCGCCCACCTCGCCGAACGCCTGCGGGACGAGCGCCGCAGGCTCACCGAGCTGGCCAGGTCGGAGCGCGGTGTGGCGGCCGCGTTCACCCTGTCGTACCGGCAGCTCACCGCCGACCAGCAGCGGCTCTTCCGCCTGCTCGGGCTGTACCCCGGCCGCGACATCGAACCTCACGCGGCCGCCGCGCTCGCCGATCTCCCGGTGGAACGCACCGAGGATCTGCTGGAGGACCTGCTGGATGCGCACATGCTCCAGCAGCGCGCCTTCGGCCGCTACACCTTCCACGACCTGCTCCGCCACTACGCCGCGCAGCTCGCCGCCGAGCAGGAGCCGCCGCATGTCGGGCAGGCGGCGCTGACCCGGCTGCTCGGCCATCAGCTGTCCACGGCGGCGGCCGCCATGGACGTCCTCTACCCCGACAGCGCCCACCGGCGACCGCGCATCGAGCGATCCGCGCCGCCGGTCCCCCTCCAGGACGCGCCGCAGGCACTAGCCTGGCTGGACGCCGAACGGGCCAACCTCGTCCTGGCCGCCGATCGCGACCTGACGCACACCGGCCTGCTGGCCACCACGCTGTACCGCTACCTCTACGACCACGCCCACCACGACGATGCGCTCGCTCTGTACGGCAAGGCACTGCAGGCCGCCCGCCACCGCGAGGATCCGACCGGCGAAGGGCGGGCACTGACCGATCTCGGCTGGGTACACCAGGTGCAGGGCAGCCATGACGTCGCCCGTGACCATTTCCAACAAGCCCTGGCCGCCTGCCGTACGTCCGAGGACCTGCGAGGTCAGGCTCGGGCGCTGGTCGGCATAGGCCAGGTGAGTACGGACGAAGGCGAGCACGAGCGAGCCAGGGAGGCGAACCTGCGCGCCCTCGAGCTGTTCCGCGAGATCGGCGACCGGTTCGGCGAGGCCGTGACACTGGACTACCTCGGCATCGTCCACGAGCGGCTGGGCCAGTACGCACGCGCGGCCGACCTGCATCGCCAGGCGCTGGAGCTGTCCCGGGAGATCGACAGCCGAGGCGGTGAGGCCGACGCCCTGGACAATCTCGGCGTGGCCTGCACCCGGCTGGGCCGCCACGCCGAGGCCCGTGACCATCATGAGCAGGCGCTGGAGCTGTATCGGCGCTTCGGCTACCGCCGAGGCGAGGCCAAGGCACTCAACAACCTGGCCGAGGTCGCGGCGACCACGGGCGATCCCGGCCAGGCCGTACGCCTGCGCACTGCCGCCCTCGACCTGGCCGTGGAGCTGAACAACCGGGGCGAGGAAAAGCGCGCCCGCCAGGCCCTCGCCCGGCTCCTCCCCACATCGGAACCCTCCGGCCGCATTTGATCGGCACGTGTCACACCGCCGCACAACCGATGATCGCGATGACGATCCACTCATCCCACTGACCAGCGGGCCCACCGCGACGAGGGACTCGCTGGCGGCGGCCGCAGTGTGCCTGGTCCGCCGCTCGTCGCGGGCGTGGTCGCGACCCTTCTCCCACATAAAGATCCGCACCGGCACTCTGGTGTTCTGCGGCACCGAGGTGGCACTTCTGCGCAGAGACCTACATCGTGCGCGGCACCCACCAAAGCGCCGCCTCCACCTAAGCCGCCACGACCGGCATCACTGTTCTCCGACACTCAAGATCGCCACGGAATGAACCCAGAAAGGCCCATCCCCGACAGGTGTAGCGTCTGACACGCGAAGTTGATCACGAAGGGTGGCTGCCATTGGACCTGCAAGACACGCGGCTGGACATGTCTCACGGTGAGCGTGTCAGTAGATACAGCGAGGTCGCGAGCGCGTTGGCGTTGCACAGTGACCGGCAGCTCGGCGAGTCACTGGAGCAGGCGCAGACTATGGGCTCAGGGATCGGTGGTACCTCGGTGCTGCTGGACATCGACGGCGTGCCGGTCTTCGCGAAGCGAATCCCCCTGACCGACCTGGAGCGCCGCGCGGGCAACGTGATGTCCACCGCGAACCTGTTCGGGCTGCCTCCGTTCTGCCAGTACGGGATCGGTGGGCCGGGCTTCGGCGCCTGGCGTGAACTCGCGGCCAACGTCATGACGACCAACTGGGTCCTGGCCGGGCGCAGTGCGGCCTTTCCGCTGCTGTATCACTGGCGGGTGCTGCCGGGTGCGCCGCCACCCATCGATGAGCACGCCGACGTCGAGGCGGTCGTACGGTACTGGGATGGATCGCCGGCGGTACGGGATCGTCTCCACGCCGTTGCCCGGGCCTCGGCCGGCATCGTGCTGTTCCAGGAGTTCATCCCCTACAACCTCGACAACTGGCTCGCCGCTCAGCTCACCGCCGGCCAGGACGCCGCGATTGCGGCGAGCGCCATGGTCGAGTCGTGCCTGCGCACCGACGTGGCCTTCATGAACGGCCAGGAGTTGATGCACTTCGACGGCCACTTCGGCAACATCCTCACCGACGGTGAACGCCTGTACATCGCCGACCTCGGACTGGCGACCTCCCCTCGGTTCGACCTGTCCACGCAGGAGATCGAATTCCTGGAACGCAACCGTACCCACGACATCGGTTACGCGCTGATGCGCCTGGTCAACTGGCTCGTCACCAATATCTGCGGGGTGAAGGTGCCGCAGAACGGCATACCGGCACAACGCAACGAATACATCCGCGCGTGCGCGGACGGCACGGACCCCGCCGGTGCCCCGCCGGCTGTAGCCGCAGTGATCGGCCGGTACGCACCCGTGGCGGCGGCCATGAACGACTTCTACTGGGACCTGTACGGCACCCGCAGGACAACGCCGTACCCGAGCGAGACGATCGAACGCGCCATGAGCGCAATGCGCTGATCCTCACCCTGACCGGGGTCTTCTCGCTCCCTCATATCACCATCCTGAACATCCGTGTGGAGATGACGCGATGAGCGAAGTGATCTCTCGGGCGTCAGCCCGGGTTCTGCTGATCGACCCTGCCGGCCGGATCCTGCTCTACCGGGGCAGGTTTCTACAGGTAGAGGGTCTGCGCTACGCCTGGTTCACGCCGGGAGGAGGCGTGGATCCTGGCGAGAGCGCGCAGCAGGCCGCCGCCAGGGAACTGCGAGAGGAACTCGGGCATGTCGTGGTCCCGGAGGCACTCGGCCCGGTGGTGGCGACGAGCGAGGGCCCGTGGTCCGAGGGCAGGCGGCGCTTCTTCTCCCGCGACTTCTACTTCGTGCTGCGTGTGAATGGGCTGGACGTGGATACCTCCGGCATGGATGAGGAGGAGCGGGCGGTGACCGACCGCTTCCACTGGTGGACCCAGGCCGAACTGGCCGGGCCACCCCCGGACGGAGAGGAGGTCGTGCCCCGGGATCTCGGCCCACTGGTGGCACGGCTCGCGGTCGGAGACCTCCCGGCCTCGCCGATCGTCCTGCCGTGGCACCTACGGGGATGATCGGTAAAGCGGGAAACGCAGACGGTGTCGCATGTGACGCCGGGAGAGCACCTTGAGCAAGAACCGGAGTCGGGCGAGACAGTAGCTGCCTCTCGTCCGGACCCAGGCCACGGCGCTGAGCCCGGGCGACAACCTCCGCACGGGTCCCATCCATGTAGGCCGATACCGCCCCCTTGATGCACTGCTCCGCCGGCCAAGCCCGGTGCAAGCGCCGCACCCAGGAGCGCGGCAACTCGACATCCAGGACGCTCGGCCACTCGCGTAGTTGCGGGGAACGATCAGGGCCTGCCGGCACCAGGCACAGAAACGGAGAAGGTCAGGATCTGTCCGGTACGAGGTCCGGTGGTCAGCCGCTGGAGGTTGTCCGTGACGCCATCGGACTGGCGCCACTCGGCGGTCAGGACGAACAACGTACGCCGGTCCGGACCACCGAGCATCAACGCGAACGGTGCCCGGTCCTCCGGCAGTTCGATGCGTTCGAGGATGTTGCCGCCCTCGGCGACGCGGGCGATCGAGGACCCGCCGGTGGAGACCCATACCGCGCCTTCGGCGTCCAGGCAGATGCCGTCCGGGGCGACGCCGTCGGCGAAGATCCGCCGGTTGGACAGCCCTCCGTCCGCATCGATGTCGAACGCGGTGAGCCGCCCGGCGAACGACTCGGAAACGATCAGCGTCCGGTCGTCGGGCGTGATGACCATGCCGTTGGGAAACTGGATGTCGTCGGCGACCTGGCGCAGTTCGCCGTCTGGCGTGACGAGCTTGATGTAGCCGGGCTTGGGCGCGCCGCCACCGGCGAAGTCGAAGTCCGCCCCGTTGATGTAGATGTTGCCGCGCCCGTCCACGACGATCTCGTTGCCACCCTGTTCGGCGACGGTGACCGTCGACCCGTCCGGCTCCTGACGGCGCAACTTGTCCCCGGTCATCAGCAGCCTGCCGTCGGGCAGCCAGTCGATGGAGTACCCCATCGGCACCGGGCCCCGTACGGATGCGACCTCTGACTTGCCGTCAAGGTCGACGGCCACGACTTCCCTGTCGATCCAGTTGCAGAACCACAGCCGGTCCTCGTGCCACCGCGGCGACTCGGGAATCCCCAGGCCCGTCAGCAGCACCTTCGGCTTGGACATGACGCCTCCTCACTTCGCCCGACTGCTCCGACCGCAGCCCGGCTTTCCTGCCCTTTACACGAACGACCTCCTGTCCGATCGACACGATGACCTCAAACCTGCGAATGTTTCCGGCAGATGCTCGACGGACGGGCCGTTCAGCTGCGTCGGACCCGCCGCCGGGAAGCCGTCGTCTTCCTCGTGCCGCGACTCGATCAGCCAGGCGGCGTCGGCCATCTCGTCCCGTACGAGCCGCCCCACCCCGCCCCGTCCATCGCCGAGACCGAAGCTCAGGCCGGTGGCTCCAGCATGGGGACGAGGAACCGCCGGGCCACCGCGGCCAGTTGCTGGTCGTCATCCAGGTTGATGACGGCACTGGGGATCGTCAGGAAAGAGGTGGAGATCCGCACCATCATCTCGGCCACGAGGTCGACGTCAAGGCCGCTCGACACGTTACCCGCGCGTTGCTCGCTGCGGAGCTGGCCGGCGACGAAATGCCGCACCGTGGCGAGGGTCTGCCCCCCGTCGGCCGTCATGGAGGGGACGAGCAGATCCGGTTCCGTGGCGATGAGTCCGCCGATCAGCGGGTTGCCGCGAATTGCCCGCAATGAGCTCACGAAGCCCAGCACCACCCTGTCGGCAGCGGTGCCGGCTTGTTCGATGTCGATGAGGAACTGGTCGAAATAGCGGCGGAACTCCCGGCGTACCACGTGTTCGATCAGTGTGTCCTTTGTGTCGAACCGCCGGTAGACCGTGATCCGCGACACCTTCGCCAGCCGGGCGACGTCCTCCATGGTGGAGCGCCTGATGCCCATCCGGCAGAACTGCTCGTACGCCGCGTCAAGAATGCGCGTCCGCAGCTCGTCGCTGTCGTCGACGCGCTCGACGGCATCGACATAGGCGCGCTGGAGCAACGAATCCGAGTCCGACAGCGCCATGAATCCGGACAGCACCGATTCCACGATCGCCTCCTGTAGGAATTCTGCCTCAAACGTGGGCCTTGTGATGCTCGTCACACTGTGCTCTGATGATGATACACAGACTCATGATTTGTTTCTCAGTATCATCCATTTCTCGCATGCCCGGAGCGGAACCCCCCACCTCGAAGGAGTGCAGAGCATGGCAGAGTTGAGCAGGCGCAAGGTGCTGATCTCGGGCACCGCCATGGGAGCGCTCGGCGCGTTAGGGATGATCTCCCCGGCCCAGGCGGACTCCCTGTCCGGCGACTGGACCTGGCCGGCCAGCGGTTCGATCGCGGGTTCCGGCAGCGGCGCCGACCCCCGATGGGTGTGGGACGACGTGGCCGATCCGCTCCTCGCCTCACTGTTCGACCGCGGTGTCATACCCGAGGTCAACCGGCTGCTGTACGACTGGAACCGCAACGACCAGCCCCTGCCCGCGGGGCTGCCGGAGGATCTGCGGGCCTTCATCGAGCAGGCGCGTCAGCTGCCGTCGTGGGCCGACCCCGCCCTGCTGGATGCAGGGGCGCGGTTCCACGCGCTCAAGGGGAACTACATCGTCGTCCTCACCATCGTCGGCGCCGGGATGCTGGCCACCGCCATCCCCAAGGAGGCACGCGCCGTCTATTACTCCGCGGGCGGTGCGGATCTGAAGGACCGGATCGCCAAGACGAACATCCTGGCGTACGCGGTCAGACCCCAGAACGCCTGGGGCGCCGGCGGCACGGCCGTGGTCGAGGCCGTGAAGACCCGGCTGGTGCACGCGGCGGTGCGGCACCTGCTGAAGTCGTCTCCCCACTGGTCCGGCCCTATCCCGATCAGCCAGGAGGACATGCTCGTCACGTGGCACACCCTGGCGACGTACTCCATGCGCGGGATGCGGGAGTGGAAGGTGCGCATCTCCTCCACCGAGGCCGCGGGGTACCTGCACTCGGTGCAGATGCTGGGGCACATGCTCGGCATCAGGGACGAGTTCCTCCCCGCCACCTGGGACACCTCCTACACCCAGTCGGACCTGGTCCTGCCCAGGAACATGGGGCCGACCACCGAGGGGGTGGAACTCAACGCCATCCTGCGGGACATGCTCGCGGAGCTGACCAGCCCCGGCGGCGTCGACAAGCCTCTCGTCAACGCGTTCTCCAGGTACCTCACCGGCAACCAGGTGGCCGACTGGAACGGCATCCGGCGCGAGCCGCTGTGGGACCCGGTGGTCAAGAGCGCCTGGCCGCTGCTCGTGCAGTTCCGGGAGGGTCTGATCGGGCTGCCGCTGGTGCCCGCCGCCGCCTGGCTCCTCGACGAGGCGGTCAAGAAGTGGACCACGTACTACCTCACCAAGGGGGCCCAGACCAAGATCGTGATTCCGACGGGCAACCGGCCCGGCTGATCACGGCCGTCGCCGCGCGGAAGGGCACCGCCCTGTTCTCCTCCACCTCTGAACTCGGCCCCGGAGAGAGACGGTTGAACGGTTCGTCCGCGCGGCCCCTCGGGTCCCACACCCCCCGCAACGGCGTAGGGCATCGCGAGCGGATCGCGGGTTGCGGTGCTTCGGCGGCGTAGGCAAGACTCGGCGGCAGTCGTGAGGTGAGCGGAGGGGACGATGAGCACCGCTGACAAGGGCAACGCCTATCTGGAACGGGTCGTCGCGCAGCAGGCGGTGCTCGAGGACGACCTCAGGGCACGCCGCGCCGCCCCCGGCGAGCCGGCTCCCCCGGCGGGGCCGCTGGCCAAGCGCGAGCGGGCCATCGGCGGGGCGGCGCCCGACACGGCGGCCCCGGGCCCGGTGGACGTACGGATCACCGGGTTCTGGCGCTGGAAGAACGTGCTCGTCCCGCCCAACGCCTTCGTGGTGCACACCCGGCGTGGCCGCGAGAAGCCCCTGCACGTCGGCCTGGGCGTGTCGTTCCGCTTCAACCCGTCCACCGACTCGTTCCTGGTCGTGCCGGGGGCCACCCAGACCATCCTGATCAACGCCTACTGCGTCTGCCGCGAGCTCCAGGGTGTGCTGGTGCAGGGGTACGTGCAGTGGATCATCCAGACCTTCCCCGTCGCCTACCGCAAGCTGGACTTCAGCGATCGGCAGGACCCGATGCGGCTGGTCAACCTCCAGCTACGGGAGCAGGCGGAGGCGGCCATCAAGGACAAGGTCGCGACCATGGGCGTGCGCGACGTGCTCAGCGACAAGCAGCCCATCATCGAGGAGCTGACCGCCCGCCTGCGCGCGGTGGCCGAGGGCGAGGACGACAGCGACCAGGGGCTCGGTCTGCGCATCGTCACCGTCCAGATCAAGGAGGCCGTGGTCAGCTCGTCGCGGCTCTGGGAGAACTTACAGAAGCCCTACCGGGCCGAGCAGGGGCAGCTCGCCCGCCTGGCCGAGCTGCAGTCCGAAGAGGCGATCACCCAGCGCGAGATGGCGGCCGAACGGCTCAAGGAGACCCAGCGCCTGGAGAACGAGCGGGAGCTCGCCGGGCTGCGGGCCCGTAACGAGGCGTGGCAGTTCGACACCGAGGTGGCCGAGCGGCTGCGGCGCACCCAGCGCCGGCACGACGACTCCAGGGCGGTGGCGGAGTTGGAGACCCAGACGACCCTGCACGCACTGCGGATGGAGCGCGAACGGCACACCGAGGAGACCGAGACCGGCAGGCTCCGGATCGCGCGGGAACAGGAACTCAAGAGCCTGGAGCTCGCCGGCGAGCTGGAGCTGGCGCGTTCCCGGGCGCTGGCCGACCATGAGCGGGCGCTGCTGGACGTGGAGCGGCTGCGGATGCGGGCCGACATCGACAACCAGCAGTCTCCGGCCAGCCTGCAGGCCAAGCTGATCGGCTTGCTGCCCGAGATCATGGCGCAACTCCCCAAGCCGGAGGAACTGCGCATGGTGTCGATCAACGGCAGCGACCGGACCACCGTGTCGGGCCTGCTGGCCGAGCTCGCCGCCATGGTCGGAGTGCTGCGTTCCGCGATCGACCGGGACACCCCGGCCTCCTGATCGGCGAGGTTCCCCGCTGTTCGCTGTTGTGGCGGGCCCCGGTCCGCCCGCGCCGGCTCGGTGCCGGGAGCGGGCGCACGCCGACCGGCCAGTCACCGCAGGGCTGCGACGTGCAGTTCGCGGAGCACATCACCGAGAACGGCGGCGGCGTCGCCGAGCACTTCTTTCTCGAACGTCGAAGCGCTGTCGCTCCATGGTTGGGCGTTGACGAGCACCCGGACCGTGCCGGGTCGGCAGAACTCGATGAGCCCGGCGGCAGGGAACACCGTGCCGGAAGTGCCGATGGCGATCCACACGTCGGCGTGGCGGGAAGCCTCGATCGAGGCGCGCATCTTCTTGGCGGGGAGTTGCTCTCCGAACAGAACGACGTCGAGGCGCGCGATGCGTCCGCAGTGCGGGCAGTTGGGCACGGTTTCGTGGATGTCGTCGTCGAACCAGGCGCCGTTGCGAGCGTGGCATGCCTTCCGGGAGCAGCGGGTGGCGAATGCGTTGCCGTGGAGTTCGGTGACGTTCGCGGATCCGGCCCGGGTGTGGAGCCCGTCTATGTTCTGGGTGGCGATGTGCACGTCGAAATGGGCTTCGGCGGCGACCAACGCCTCATGCGCCGGGTTGGGTTGGGCGATGGATGCGGCGTGGCGTAGTTCGTTCCAGTGCTCCCATGCCTGCTGGGCCTTGCCGTGCCAGCGGGAGGCGGTCGTGAGCTTCGCGATGTCGGGGTTGCGGTCCCACATGCCGTTGCCACCTCGGTACACGGGCAGCCCCGAGGGGGCGGAGATCCCGGCTCCCGTGAGGACCGCGAGCCGAGGTTTGCGCTCAGCGATGGCAGCATCAGGCATACGATCATTGTCGGCCTTGGCAATGTCTCGTACCACCGCATTTCCATAGCTCAGCGACCTCACCGTCACGAACCACCTCGAGGTAAACACCACGCACAACACGGGCAGCTTCACGACCGACAGCACGCTGACCGCGAGTGGCATCGACTTCGAAAAAGGCGTCCTCGCAAACTCGCTTCATACAGTGGATCTGATTGTCGGAGTCGCCTCCCCCGGAAATTGGGCGATGACAGCCGACGCATACAGTGGAGTCAGGCTGTGCAAGCCGCCGCCCATCGACGACAACTGCCAGCCGCAATGGATTGGCACGCCTAATTGTTCCTGCAGGTTCTGGTCGGCGATCGGGTGCAGTGACCTTCCGGGCTGATTGTGGCCGATGAAGACCAGTCCATCGGCGAGCAGCCCGTACAACGCCTCTGATCGAGATCGAGATCCTGCCGATCGACAGCCGCAGCCCGGCGTGTTCGCCTCTCCGGGCTGCCCGTCCTGCCCGGCTGCGGCCGGTCACGCGTGCCGCACCGTGCCCGTGTGGCCCTGACCCCGGCCACCGTGGTGCTGGGGCGGATCTCCGGGCGCTTCATGACAGCCGACGGCCGGCCCGCGAGTGGCACTCTGATCCACCTCCGTCGAGCTGCTCCCAGGGGGCGAGCACCTCTCCCCTGGCAGGCACCCACCGGCTGGGTCTGCCATGCCCGAGCAGTAAACAATGGCAGGCGGAATGATGAACGGAGGGGGTGCACGGCTGAAATTTTAGGTCGCTCTAAATTGCCGTATATGCATGCTTACAAACCCGTGGCACATTGCGGACACCAGCCTTGTCAAGTCGGATTCACAAGCGCACAGTCGAAGCAAACAATCCGGCCCTGGAGGACACATGAACGAAAAGGGCGCACCAAATCCCCGCAGCAGAATCGCAATAAGACGTCTCTTATCCGCTGGCCTCGCGATATTCGCCGCCGCCTTCCTCGTCGCGCCGCCCGCAGCGGCCCTGGCCCTGCCGACGCCGAAGGAGTTCGTGTCGAACCTCGACCTGGAGTGCTTCAAGACCACCGCGTACCAGCCGCCGGCCACCACATTGGTGCTGCGCCACCTCAACCCCGTGCTCGGCAACCTGCCAACCGTGCAGGTCACGCTGGGCCAGCGCGAGCAGCTCTGCGTCCCGGTGGCCAAGAACAACGTCATCCCACCGCCGAATGTCCTCGACTACGTCAGGTTCGTCGACCTGTCGTGCTACCGGGTGACCGGGCCCTCGATCAACCAGAATCTGGGGCTGCGCCACCTGAACCCGGTCCTGCAGAACGTGCCGGGCATCAGTGTCACGCTGAACGCGCCCCAGCATCTGTGCGTGCCGGTCGCCAAGAACGGCGTGGTCCCCGCCCCGGACATCCTGCGGGTCATCTCGCACATCGACCTGCTGTGTTACGCGCACCAGCCGAACCCGTCCATGAACCTGCCCCTGACCCTCACCCAGCTCAACCCCGTGCTGGTCAACCAGATCCCCACCCAGACCGTCCAGGTCACCGCCGCCCGCCAGCTCTGCGTCCCGGTGCAGAAGGCCCGTGACGATATCCCGCCGGACGTGCTCGACGTCGTACGGTGGGTCGACCTGGAGAAGTTCGACATCAGCAGCCCGGCCATCTCCCCGGTGCCGCTGACCCTGAAACACCTGAACCCGGTGCTGGGGAACCTGCCCCCCGAGGAGCTCAGGCTCACCGGCGCCGCGCAACTGGCCGTCCCCGTCTCCAAGAACGGAATCGTGCCGCCCGGCTGATCTTCCTCCGCGACCGGGCCAGCTGACCGGCCCGGTCGCGCCCGCCGCGTAAGGCTCCGCCATGGGATCGCCTGCCAACGTACCCTCGGCGGTATGTCCGCCTCCTGCTGCGACCCCTCTTCGTCGCTGAGATGGGTCAGGAGAGCGGGTGCTTGAATCAGCGGGCCGCCGCCCGGTCATAGATCGCGCGTAACCACGGCCGGCGAACCGCCGGCAGTCGCACAAGCGTGTCGCGGAACACCTGCCAGTCGGGACTGAAACGGTCGTACGGCAACAGCGGCGGCGGATCGTCTCGGCGTACGTCGGCGGGTATCCGGTTCGCTGCGGGGAGAAGCCGCCGGTCATCATGGAAGGCCAGGTACGTCCACACCTCGGCGGCCAGCGGCACCACCGCCTCCGCGCCGGACGGCAGCTTTCCGGTCGGGTGCCCGCGACGTGGACCGAACGGCTTGCGTGCTCGTCCGGTGGTGAGTCGAGATGGATCCACGTCTCGCGGACCCGCGCAGGAAGCGCCTCTCACAGCAGGGGCATGCAGTACGTGGTCGACGGGCTTCTGCTCAGCACCGGCGAATCCGAGTCACCGACCCCCAAACAGCCCATCGAGCCGACAGCAGTCGCCCGGGTGCCGGCGATCAGCTGCCGGGCTTGGTGAACTCCACGCCGTCGAACCGGAACACCGTGGTACGGCCGGGGTAGTCGCTGACCGCCAGAAGTCGGCCGTCGGCGGAGAAACCAACCTCCTGGTACCAGCCTGACCGCTCGCCGGGTACGGCGAAGTGCGGCTCCAGCGGTTGTCCGGTGGCAACGTCATAAACGATGACCGGGCCACTGTGGAGAACGCCGGCGAGCAGGCTGCCGTTGGGTGACAGCGCGAAGTCACTCAACCGCTCGCACCCCTCCCACTCGTCCTCGATCGCCCAGCACAAGGCACCGGATGCCACCGAGACGCCGAAGCATCCTGACGTCGCGCCGCTCGCGACAAGGATCTGCTCGGCCCCGTCGAACGCCAGCTTGTCGAACCGGTGGCTGATCCCCTGGAATCCCGCCGGAAAGGGGAACGGGGCGGCGAGCACCCGCTGACCGGCGTCGACATCCCAGATCTCGAGGTCGTACTCCGTATCGCGGTTGTCCGGGTCGTGGGCGAGGCCGAGGAGCCGGCCCGACGGCGACAGCGCGGCGGTGGTCTGGAAGCGCTTGCCTGCCGGAAGATCGAGGCACGAATCGCCGTCCGGGCCCAGCACTCGCAGCGCGTGATCGTTGTCGACCACCAGCATCCGCCGGCGGGCGGCGTCCCACCCTGGCCGGGTGTAGGGCAGGCGTTGGACATGACCGGTGGCGAGCGCCACCGTGTAGCTCACCTCCGCCATGGAGATCGTGTCGCGGACGGTGAACGTCAGGTGCGATCCGTCCGGTTCGAACATCACGGTATGGATCAGTGAGTACTGGTACGCATCGGTGTACACCACCTGGCGCGCGCCGGTCCGTAAGTCGACTGTCTGCACATCGGAGCCGGCCGCCCCGATCCGGTCGGGGATGCCGCGGGCGACCGCGACGGTGTGGCCGTCCGGGTGCAGAGCGATCGCCACGACGCCGTTCGTCGCCCGTGTCACGCACTGTACGACGACGTCGCCCGGTTCGCTTGCCGCGACGTCGCGGAGCAGGGCGTACCCGTCGCGCATCTTCTCGGCGACGACCTTCTCCAGGGCCTCGCGCGCCGCGTCTCCGTGATCGAACGACTTCGTGCGCCCCTGAGGCTTCCCAGTACCGGCCCACCAATTCCGGTGCAGCTCAGCCCCGTCGATCCGGAGTTCCAGGTACTTGGGCTTCGAGGTACCGGGATGGGTCAGGAGAATCTGGTCACGATCCACCCGCGGCATTGTAGAGGTCTCCAGCGCACAGAGTGGGCAGCTCAGCTCAGCTACTCCTCCTCGGGTTCGAGGTCCCTTCTCGCAGGTCAGAGCGAGATGATCTTTTCAGGTACGCAAAGCACGCGGACCGGCCTTCAAGGCATGTCGCGGCCGTGCGACAACGCGCCGTACGCGTCGGCGATCTGCAGCCCGAACAGCGCGAAACCCACCCGCATACCTGGTCGGCTCGCAGCGCCACACCTGCACCAACTGCTCAGGACAGCCAGTTCCGTACGAGGGCGAGCATCGGGTTGGACAACCAATTGACGATGAATGCGACCAGAATGCCCAAGAGGAAGAAGACGATTTGCGTGACGAACCCCCTGCGGTTCTGTCCGGTGAACTGGCGTCGCAAGACGTCGTCGAGCGCCTTGACCTGTTCGGGCGTCAGCGCCGCCAGCCGTTCGGTACTGTCCACCTGCGCGCTGAGCTGCTGAAGCGCGACCAGCCGCTCCTGCAGGTAGCGCTCGAGCTCGCGCGAGACCGCCTGCGCCTCTTTGACCATGTCCTGCAGCCTTTTGACGCGCTCGGTCAGGATAAGCTCCCGCCGCGCCACCCGTTCCCGGCGACGGGCCAGCAGCGTGGTCACCCCCCAGAAGGAACCGCCGACCGCGGCGATCGCTCCCGGCACGCCGAGCGCGACCCACCAGTAGAACCTGTCGAGCAGCGCCTGCCCCGCCGGTTTCTCCATGTCAACGCCTGCCAGCGACCCGACCAGGCCGATGACGAACGGCGTGCCCACCACCACCCATGCGATGAGGCCGCCCACAAGCCAGAGGCCGACTTTGGCGTCGTCATCAGCCGCAGACCCGTCCTGCGCTTTCTCGGCAGAAGCGCCGGGCCGGCCGCTGGACGGATTGTCGGCCGGAGGCTCGTCTTCAGAGGGCGACGTCATTGCTACAGAGTGCGATCCGGGGACAGCGCATGGCAAGCCCTCCGCCGTGATGCCGCACGCCTGAGTCCGTCGCAGAGCGTCGAGTGGGAGCTGTGGGTTCTGGCCCCGCGTCAAGACTCGCGCGTACGCCGTGTGACGCCGACCTGTGGTGGCCGCTATGGACCCGCGGGAGGCCAGGCTCTCGAGGTGGCGTTGCGGGCCGACGAGCCCGGGTGCGCAGACATTCACACCTTTACGTGACAGGTCATACCGGTTGAGTCACGGCGGGTGTATTGCCGCTGGCAGCGGCCACGCCGCCTGGACGATCGACTCAGCGGCGGCTGACCGATGCTGTAGGAGTGACGGACCTTGAGGGTGGACCCGTCGCGGTCGCGCAGCGAACCGGGCCACGCCGAGCCGGCTGAGCTCGGCGTGGCCGGTGGTACCCGGAAGTAGTAGCGAAGCCGGCTCCGGGATCAGCCGGCGACTTGGCTTTTCGGTGGCGCGGAGACGCTGACCTTCGAGCCCCATCCCGAGTAGCTGGTCTCGGTGCTGAAGCGCCCGTCCCCTACCTCGACGCCGTCGGCGACGTGGGTGGAGGCCAAGTGCGAGGTGAGGAGCTTGCGAGGGAGATTGTCAGGGCCGAGCGTGAGCCTGTACTCCACAACGGTCTTGTCGCCCTCGCTGAGCGGCGATGACGCGCGGAACCAGGGTGACGCCTTCGCCAGTGCCGCGTAGGTGAGTTTGCCGGAGTACGTACGGCCCTGCTTCTTGCCTTTGAGCAGGACCTTCAGCGTGGCGGGCTCGGCCGGGTTCACCAGCTGGGAAAAGGTGCCGATGTAGCTGCCTGTCATGCGCAGGGGGTCCACGAGGTACTTCTTGCCATTGGGCACCTCGCCGTACATCGGGTGCGTGGTCCAGCTCTTGCCGTCGACCCAGATCGTACGCCCGCCGCTCAGGGAGTACATGTAGTCGAAGATGCCGCCGGTGTGCTTGTTGTAGTCGGTGGTGATGTCGGACGCGGCGATGCCTTTCTTGCCGAACTGCCACTTCCCGGACCGCCGAAGGAACGTGATCTTCTCCGAGTCCTGCAGTAAGGACGTGACGTCGGTGAACTTCACCCCCTTGCCCGCCTTCAGCTTGCCCTGCAACGTCTTGACCGGGTCCGCCGAGGCGGCCTGGGCGGGAGTAGTGGCTATGAGCATGGTCATGGCGGACACGACGGCCCCCACGATCATCCGATTCATGAGATTCCTTTCCATGGAGATCGCAGATTCTGCCGTTCCTTGATCACGACCTGGTGAACGCGGAGTCCTTCATTGGTCAGATACAGGCTGCCGGTGCACGCTGGTCGATACTGTCGGTGGCAGGCTCCTGCACGGTCACGAGCAGCCCGCCCAGCCGTTGAATTCGTGACCGGCTTGATCGCCGCCGTCACCCTGCGCCCCGGTACCTGCGGCCGAGCATCACGAGGCCGCCGTCGCAGCCGACCTGTTCGCTCCCTTGATCGCTGTCGCGCCGCGCGGATCTGCAGAGCCGTGCCCCGGATATCAGGCGTTGAATGCGAAAACCGCAAATTGGGCGCGGTCACGGGCGTTGAGCTTGGCCACGGCCAGGTTGCTGTGGGTTTTCGCGTCAGTGAGCCAGTCACCATGCGGTTCGGCGAGCGTGGCATAGCCCTCGCCGGGCTCACCGTTCGGGATAATGCGCTGGTGATTCGCGTACGTACAACCGCTTTATCTTTCTTGCTCCTACTGGCTTCCACTGCTGGTTGCGGAGGTGTCGGCACGTTCACCATCACCATGTCGGGTGAGTCGATGGAACCGACGATCAAGGCGGGCGCGAACCTGTCGCCACGCAGCACCGATGGAAACTACGCTCCCCACCTCGGCGACGTCATCGTTTATCGAACCCCCAAGAACTGGGCCAATGCCACGCCAGGTGAGCTACACGTATCACGGGTCATCGGCGTACCGGGGAGCACGGTGAACTGCTGCGGTCCCCAGGGGCGGCTCCAGGTGAACGGCAAGGCGCTGGACGAGCCCTACCTTGCCGCTCCTCCGGCCTCGCATCTGCGGTTCGAGGTTCAGGTCCCGCCCAGCCGGCTCTGGGTGATGAGCGACAATCGTCACGCCGCTCTGGACTCTCGCACCCACCTCGCCGATCCCGGCAACGGGACCAGCGGCATCTCCGACGTCGCCGGGGTGGTGGATCCCGCGAGACGGTAAGCGTCCTCGCCACCTGCCGCCGGGGCCCGGCTGCATCGCGGTCGGTTGTTCCAATCGGATGTCGTCAGCCTGATGGCATCTCCGGGGTCTCGGAACGCACCCACTTCGCTCGCGCCGTGTCACCATCGCAAACCACTTCATGGTGCATGAGGAGACTTTTTCGGGCTCGGTGTAGGGGCGGGGTAGCCTGGCGGCCGCTGCGCCGTCATGAGCGCCGATCCGTGCCGGGGCAGCGTCCGAGGCGCCGCAGTCCGATCGCCGGTTTGGAAGGGGTCTGGGTCTCGGAATTGTCGGTGGCTACCGGCATCGTAGTGCCATGACCGAGACGCCGCCCTTCACCGTCCTCGCCGATGACACGGCCTACGCCGAGGCCGTTCAGCTCGCCGTTGACTCCGCCGCCGCCTACTACGCCGACGGCACCTCCACGCTTGACGACGACGCCTACGACCGGCTGGTGCGGGGCATCCAGGCGTACGAAGAGGCCCATCCCGAGGCGGTGCTGCCGTCGTCGCCGACCGGCAAGGTGGCCGGCGGGGCCGTGGTGGGCGACGTGCCGCACACGGTGCCGATGCTGAGCCTGGACAACGTGTTCGGCGCCGAGCAGCTGGCCGACTGGGCGGCCTCGCTGGAGCGCCGGCTGGGCCGTCCGGTGACGGCGTGGAGCGTGGAGCCCAAGCTTGACGGGCTGGCGATCTCGGCCCGCTACCGGCATGGCCGCCTGGCCCAGTTGGTCACGCGGGGCGACGGCAGCGCGGGCGAAGATGTCTCACACGCCATCGGCACCATCGTCGGGCTGCCCGACCGGCTGGCCGAGCCGGTCACGGTGGAGCTGCGCGGCGAGGTCATGATGACCGCCTCCCAGTTCGAGGAGGCCTGCGCCAAGCGGCAAGCCCACGACGGCACCACGTTCGCCAACCCGCGCAGCGCGGCGGCGGGCACGCTGCGTGCCCAGGACAGGCCGTACGTGTGCGAGCTGACCTTCTTCGGCTACGGCGTGCTGCCGCCGCCCGACGACCACTCCGAGCTGGCCGTACGGCTGCGCGAGCTGCCGCACAGCCAGATCATGGACTGGGTGGCCGCGCAGGGTGTTCAGACCACCGCCGCCACGCCGGTCGCCGGGATCGTGGCCGACAGCGTTGAGCGCGTGCAGGAGCGGGTGGGGGAGATCGCGGCGGTCCGCGCCGAGCTGCCGTTCGGCATCGACGGCATCGTGATCAAGTGCGACCTGGCCGCCGACCAGGCCGAGGCCGGATTCAGCTCGCGGGCGCCCCGCTGGGCCATCGCCTACAAGCTGCCCGCCACGGAGAAGATCACCAAACTGCTCGCCGTGGAGTGGAACACCGGCCGCACCGGCATCATCGCCCCACGCGCCGTGCTGGAGCCGGTCGAGCTCGACGGCAGCATCGTCACCTACGCCACCCTGCACAATCCCGCCGACATCGCCCGGCGTGGCCTCATGCTCGGTGACAGCGTGACCGTCTACAAGGCGGGCGACGTCATCCCGAGGGTCGAAGCGCCGGTCGTGCATCTGCGCACGGGTGAGGAGCAGCCGATCGAGATCCCGGCGGCCTGCCCGTCCTGTGGCGACGCCATCGACAGCTCCCAGGAGCGGTGGAGGTGCGTGCGCGGGCGCCAGTGCCGCGCAATCGCCTCCATCGTCTACGCCGTGGGCCGCGACCAGCTCGACATCGAGGGCCTGGCCGAGAACCGCATCAAGCAGATGCTGGACGCGGGCCTCATCGCCGATTTCGCGG
Organism: Nonomuraea sp. NPDC003201; assembly: GCF_053590415.1. Lineage (NCBI taxonomy): Bacteria > Bacillati > Actinomycetota > Actinomycetes > Streptosporangiales > Streptosporangiaceae > Nonomuraea > Nonomuraea sp. NPDC003201. The sequence continues at coordinate 17,441 of NZ_JBSFTC010000075.1, read as the reverse complement.
ACCTGTTCTTCCTGACCCGCGATCAGTTGCTCGGCCTGGAACGCATGGGCGAGACCAGCACCGACAACCTGCTGGCCGCCTTCGATCGGGCCAAAGGCCAGCCGCTCAGCCGGGTGTTCTGCGCGCTCGGCGTGCGCGGCACCGGCCGCTCCATGAGCCGCCGCATCGCCAGGCACTTCGGCAGCATGCAGGCCATCCGCGCCGCCGACGCCGAGGCGATCCAGCAGGTGGACGGCATCGGCCCGGAGAAGGCCCCGGTCGTGGTGGCCGAGCTGATCGAGCTGGCCCCGCTGATCGACAAGCTGGTCAAGGCCGGCGTCGCCATGACGGAGCCGGGCTGGACACCACCCGCCGAGCCTGGTGACGCGGAGGCCGACGGCGCGTTCGAGCTGCCGCTGGCTGGGATGTCCGTCGTGGTGACCGGCGCGATGAGCGGAGCGCTGGAGGCGCTGAGCCGCAACCAGATGAACGAGCTGATCGAACGCGCGGGCGGCAAGGCGTCCTCCAGCGTCTCGGCCAAGACGTCGCTGCTGGTGGCCGGCGAGAAGGCCGGGTCCAAGCGGGCCAAGGCCGAGAGCCTGGGCGTGCGGATCGTCGATCCGGAGGAGTTCGCCACCCAGGTCAGCGCCTTCCTGTGAGCGCCCTGGCGGCACGCCGGGACGCGGTGTCCCGGCTGGCCGGCTCCAGGGCCGTACGGTTCTTTGTGCCGCGGCTACGACTGACTGGATGAGCGCACAGCGCAGCCCGGTCCTCGGCGGGGCGAGCTGGAGCGTCGGCGTCGCCCTCACCGAGGGCACACCCCCGTGAACCCCACCTGGGCCGCCCCGAACCCGGCTGCCCATCTTGTGCCCGTCAACGCAGAAGTGCCCGATACGGACACGAACTTTGGTGATCTCGACGAGCCGCCGTGCCAGGCTGATGCGCTACCGGCACCTCCTTGGCTGGAGCGCTCGGGGCGGCGTGGGGGTGCTGGGCACGGTGGCGGGCGGCAGCCGGAAAGTCGCACGCTCAGCGGGGATGGGCTGCGCAGGTGTCCTGGAGCCGTCTCACCGGACCGTACTGATCAGCCTCGCAGGCCACAGTGTGCCGCCGCGCCACATGAACGTGACGCACTGAGTAGCGCCGCCCGCAACGGGGAGTTAGCGGGTATGGATGGAACCATGATCCTTTTGAGGCGGACAATCCACGTGACCGTGCTCGCTGCCCTCTTGGTGCTCCCGATCATCGCCATCCCGCCGGCGGCGGCCGACACCCGCAAGCGGCCGCAGGCCGAAGCCGGCGCCGCGCTCGCCCGCCGTATGTTGTCCCAGTTGAAGGTCGCCAGGGCGTTATCGCTCCGCGGCTATGCGCACCGGCGTTTCCTGCCCCGATGGGCGCACCACAGGGGTAAGTGCGACACCCGGGAGACCGTGCTGGCCCGCGACGGGCGACGCGTGCGCAGGAACGCCACGTGCTACCCCGTCAAGGGCCTCTGGTACAGCCCGTACGACGGCAAGTGGCTGAAGAGCGAGAAGCATGTGGACGTCGATCACGTCGTGCCACTGTCGTATGCCTGGCGTTCCGGCGCCAGCAGGTGGAGCGAGGCACGCAGGCGCGCTTTCGCCAACGACCTCACCCGACCAGAACTGGTCGTCGTCAGCCACTCCGCCAACATCGCCAAGGGTGGCCAGGGGCCGCAGAGCTGGCGTCCGGCGCGCCGCGCCTATTGGTGCCGCTACGCGACCTCATGGATCACCGTGAAGCACCACTACCGGCTCTTCGTGACAAGAAAGGAGAAGAAGGCTCTGCTCAACATGCTCCGCACCTGCCGGGGACGTTGACATATCGCCTGCGACCTGGCTCGGGGGTCGAGGAGGAACCGCGCAGGAATTGACGGTTCGGCCCGAGGCGCTGTCTCTGCCCGAAGATGCGGTCGGCGACGGCGGCCTGTCCGGCGGTACCGGCGCGGGAGTACGGGGCGGTGGTGTCCAGGAAGCGGGCCCGAGGAAGGCCTCCAGCAGGCGCTCGGCGGGGCGCCCCCTTGGCAGGGGGACGTTCAGGGCTCGGGTGCCCTTGTCGCAGGCGTCTGCGGGGCAGTTCTGAGGAATGGGGGTCGTCGGGGAGGTAGCGGGCACAACACGCGAGCACCCCCCGTCGGTGGCCTTGATGAGGACACGACCTCCTTGCAGGTCAAAGCGGGACGATCTTTTCTGGCGCGTAAAGCGCGCTGACCGGCTCGCACAGCACAGGCGCAGGGGGTCTTGACGGTGTAAGCGCGCCACCGGCGAGGGCAAGGGATCGTGATCCGGCTGCGCGCGGTGCCGGGGCGAGTCGATCGTCGAGGTCGTGGACGAGGTGTGGTTGCCGCGTCCAGGCACCACCGGCGCGGGCCGGTGTTAGCCTGCTCGTCGTGTCTACTGGCGATCATGACTTACTCGGCCCCGGCCGGACACATGCCACGGGCCAGGCGTCGGCCGACGAGATGCTGGGCGATCCGCGTTTCCTGATCCACGCCGACCCCGACGAGGTGATGGCGCTCGCGTCGCGAGCGGACGGCGTCGAGGCGCGGCTGGCCGCCGCGGTCTACCGTACGTCCGCCGACCGGCATCGTGACCTGCCTCCCGCCGCGCGCCGTCAGGTCCTGACCGTGGACGCCGCCCGGTGGCAAGCCGATGATCTGGGGCGGCGGCTCGCCGAGGCGCCGGACGAGCACGGCGCGGCCGCTCCGTACCGGGTGGAGTGGGCGACGGGCTCGTCGCTGAAGGGCGCGCTGCTGTGGTCGGCCGATCTGCCGGACCACGAAAGACTCGGGCCGGCCGCAGTCTGGGCGATGGCGGCCGGCGGGCCGCCGGGCCAAGCCGTGGTGACGGTCGCGGCCTTCGGCCGTGACGGCTGGACCTGGGACCTGGCGTCGGGCAGTTGCGTCGGCAGGCCCGTGTTCGACGACGGAGGAGTCGAAGCCCTGGAGAGCGTGGTGCTCGACGGCCGTCGATCGCTGGTCGTCAGCGGGTACAGCGTCGTCGACGACCTCGTACGGGCGAGCGTGTGGGTGATGGACGTCGGCTCCGGGGAGCGCGTCGGTTCGCCGTTCGTCACCGAAGGTCACGTAAGCGATCCGCTGGCCGTCACCATGGTGGCGGGCCGTCCGGTGGCGATCTCCGGCGGATCGGCGGTGAAAGTCTGGGACCTGCTCGCGCAGCGCCCTCTGGGCACGCCGTTCGAGGCGCACGGCGACACGAGGGTGGTCTCGATCGCCACGACGACCCTGGACGGCCGCGCGGTCGCGGTCACCGGTGACTACGACGGCTTCGTACGTGTGTGGGATCCCCTCGACGGGACGGAGGTCACGGCGCCGACAGAGACTTCCGGCCGGCCGGAAAGCCTGCTCGCCCTGTCTCTCGACGGCCGCCCCGTCGTGGTCACGGGCGGCTACGACGGCCCGGTCGAAGTGCGGGATCTGCGCGAGGGCACTCTCGTCCGCGAACTGCTGCCCGCGGACGTGCCGGCGCGTGGCAGCGGTTCGCTCGCCGCCGCCGAACTCGACGGCCGATCGATCGTGGTCGCCCTCGACCGCGACGGGCACGTACGAGTGCTGGACCTCGCCACAGGCGAGCCGCTGTGCGCTCCCCTGCCTCCAGGGCGCGGAAAACCTGATGCGATCCGCGTGGCCGAGGCCGGCGGTCGTCCGATCGCCGTCACCAGCGGCATGCTCTCGTCCGTGGTGCAGGCGTGGGACCTGACCGCCGCGTGCGCCGTACCGGCCGCCGGAGCGCCGCGCGGCCTGCCGGGCGACGTCACCGCCCTGACGGTCTGCGAGGTCGACGGCCGCGAGGTCATCGTCACGGCTCACCACGACGGCCCCGCCGACGACCCCAGATGGGGCGAGGGGTACGTGTGCGTCACCGACCTGGCCGACGGCACTGCGGTGACCCCCGCCATCCCCACCGGAGAAGGACGGGCACAGCTCGCCCTGGCCGACTTCCACGGGGACCCCGTAGCGGTGATCACCTGCAATCAGCGATTCGTGCCGCGGCTGCTGCGGTTGCCTGAGGGCCAGGAGCTGGACATCACGTTCACCACCTCGGACTACCGGCAGGACCACAACGGCCGGATCACCGCGCTCGCCACCGGCCGGCTGACCGACCGCCCCGTGGTGGTGACCGGCGGAAGGCACAACCAGGCGCGCGTGTGGTACCTGGACAGCGGCTCCATGTGTACGGCCGTCGCCGGGCGCGGCGGCGGGTACACCCATGTCACCGCCGCAGCCGTCGGCTCGCTTCGAGGCCGCGCCGTGGCGGTCACCGCCGGACACGGATCCGACACACCCGAGATCCGGGTGTGGTGGCTGTCCAGCGGCCGCCCGGTCTGTCAGCCGGAGACAGGTCACAGCGGAGCCGTGAACGCCGTCGCGATCAGTGACCTGGACGGCGTCCCGGTCGCGGTGACCGCCGGCGCGGATCAGACAGTCCGGGTGTGGGACCTGAGCAGCGGAAAACTGGTCAGAGACCCCCTGATCGGGCACACGGCACCGGTCCTGGCCGTGGCCGTGACCGAACTGGACGGCCGCCCCGCCCTGGTGACCGGCGGCGCGGATCGGACCGTCCGGACGTGGGACCTGGACAGTGGGCGCCGGCTGCGACGGGCGGACCTGCCCGGCGCGGTGTCGCATGTCGCCGTCGCATCGGGCGGCCGGCTGGTCGTCGCGTTCGGTGACGACATCGCCGCCATGTCCCCCCAGCACCTGGCGGCGGAGCGGTGAGGTGTCAGGGTTCATCCAGCTCTATCCGCTGAGCGCCGATCTTCAGCCGAGATGGGCGGGGCTGGTGGGGGCTTCTGGCCGTCTTCACAGCGACTGTCAGCCACTCCGGCAAGGGTAACCCTTCATCCGAAGCCCGGACTCGCGAGGAGGCGACGCCGAGCACCATGGCGGAGAAGGTCACGGCGATGGCCTGGATGATCTTTTTCTGCTGGGTTCTTTCGGAGGCCGGGGTCGCCCTCAGACGCGAATCGAGGTCACACCGACTCTCCGGCTCCGGCGAGGTCATATCAAAGAGGTCATATCAAAAGAGAGGGCGGGATACCCTGCCTGCGGTGCCTCGAACCACGTGACCGGAGGAGTCGATGCTGGGATGACGGCAGGGCGACCGATGCCCACGCAGGACGACGTGCTCGGGTACTTCGACACGCTGTCGAACTGGGGACGGTGGGGCGACGACGACGAGCTCGGCACTCTGAACCACATCACCGACGACGTCCGGCTGGCGGCGGCGCGGGCCGTGCGCCACGGCAGAAGCGTGTCGTGCGCATGGGAGGTCGCCGTACCGGAAGACATGGAGCGGTCGACGACGACGTGCCCGTGCGCCGCCGACATGCCGGGTGCCGAGAACATGCCGGTGCCCGCATTCCACAACGACCGGCGCTGGGGCTTTTCGTCCGAGCGGCTCGGCGTCACGTTCCACGGCAACACCCTCACCCACATCGACTCGCCGTGCCACATCTTCTGGGACGGCACGATGTACAACGGGCGGTCGCACTCGCTGGTCGACGCCGCAACCGGATCGGCGTGGGCGTCCGTCACGGCGGCGGCGAACGGGATCATCACGCGTGGTGTCCTGCTGGACGTTGCGAGCGTGCGGGATGTGCCGTGGTTGGAACCGGGGCAGGGTGTGTTTCCCGACGATCTCGAGGAGGCCGAGCGTCGCCAGGGTGTGCGGGTGCGATCCGGCGACGCGGTACTCCTGCGGACCGGCTATGGCCGCGTCCGGCACGAGACCGGTGCGGTCAGCGGTTTCACGCAGGCCGGGTGGCACGCGTCCTGCCTGCCGTGGCTGCATGAACGGGAGGTCGCGCTGATCGGCGCCGACACCCCCCAGGACGTTCAGCCGTCGGGGTACGAAGACGTGTTGATGCCGGTTCACGCCGTGAGCCTCGTCGCCATGGGTCTGTGGATGCTCGACAACTGCGACCTGGAGGCGTGCGCGGCGACGGCTGCCGAGCTCGGCCAGTGGGACTTCCACCTCGCAGTCGCGCCGGTCCGCTTCGCCGGTACGTCCGGCAGTCCGGTCAACCCGATCGCCACGTTCTGACCGCGGTTCACGAGGGGTGCGACGCCATGAAGCGTGGTCGGTGAGGACACGCCGTGCCGGCCGGGAATCAGGCGGCACGAGCACCTCAAGGCAGGGTGTTGCGATAGCTGACGGCGGCCCGCCGTGCTTCCCGACGCGCCATGAGGTTTTGGTGCCCCAGCCAGCTCCCCGGGCTGGGGCATGTCGAGATTATGGCCTTAAGTCCGATTTGTATAGCTTTGGTGAGTAATTTTCCTTGACCGCCCTTGCAAGGACGCCTCCGATGCCCCGCCACGGCAGGTATGCATAGATCATGACCGCGCGTTATGACGGCCAGGCCGACTGGTACGACGAGTACATCGGCTCCAGCGCCCACGTCACCACGCAGGACATCGTCGACCTCCTCGGCCCCGGTGAGGGGCCGTGCCTGGACGTCGGCTGCGGCACCGGCCTCTATCTCGACGCCATCCGCTCCACCGGCCGGACCGTCATCGGCCTCGACCGCTCCGCCGACCAGCTGCGCCTGGCCCGCCGCCGGGATCCCGCGCCCCTCCTCCAGGGCGACGCCATGGCCCTGCCGTTCGCCACGGGCACGTTCGGGACGGTCACCGCGATCTGGGTCTCGACCGACATCCCCGACTTCGCCGGGCTGCTGCGGGAGGCGGCCAGGGTTCTGCGCCCGGGCGGCCAACTGCTGTTCTACGGGGTGCACCCGTGCTTCAACGGCCCCCACATCGAGTCCCGCGAGGACGGCGCGGTGATCATCCATCCCACGTACCGGATCAAGGGGTGGCACAAGCGCTCGCCGTGGTGGCGCAAGGGCGGGGTCCGGGACCGGGTCGGGATGAGCCACGTTCCACTGTCCGACCTGATGAACGCCTTCGTCGACGCCGGGCTGGCCGTCGGGCGCGTGTACGAGCCGCAGGAGCGGCCCGTACCGTCCGTCCTGGCCGTCAGGGCGTTCCGGCCGGGCTGACGCTCAGCGGCCGGGCACCGGCAGCAGGGCCAGGTGCTCGCTGGTCACGAGGTCGAACCTCAGCGCCAGCGACACCAGCGCGTGACGCTGCCAGTCGGCCTTGCCCTCACCGCCCTGGGGGCTTTTGACGTGCAGCTTCTTCTCGGCCAGGTAGCCGATGTGGAAGCCGATGGCGGTACGGCTCAGCTCCAGGTCGGGGAGCCTCTCGGCAATCTCGGGGATCGTCGGTATGCGCGACGTCGAGGGGTCGCGCAGGCGCGGCTCGCACAGCGCCACCAGGATGCGGAAGTACTTGGCGTTCTGGTCGAGCGGGTAGGCGACCTGCGTGGCCGCGCCCTCGTCGGCGCGGTGCGGCGGCACATGTACGTGCTGCGGCGCGAACACCAGGAACGAGACCGTGCCGTCTACCGCGGGCAGGCTCACCCTGGAGAACTCGAACGGGATCGGCGCCCCCATCCGCCCCGGCGGCACCTTGACGAACTCCCGGCCCCCTTCCGGGTTCTCCACGACGTACGTCTTCGACGTGCTGAGGTTGGACAGCAGCCAGTAGTCCCCCACGGCGACGATCTCGCCGGCGCGCCGGGAGATCGCGGCGTCGTCCAGCCGGAGGTCCACGGGAGAGCCGGGAGCCCCGCGCCCGAAGAGCGCCTGCTCCCCGGGCGCGAGCTCCAGCGAGTATGGCCGGTCCTCGGTCGGCGCCGCCGCCATCTGGATCAAGATGGTGCTGTGCATCTGCGGGACCCTACTCGCGTGCCGGTGAAGGTGTCCAGGTCATACGGGCAACGTCTTGCCACCCGGGCGCCTGCACTCCCGCAGGCCGCCGTCGGACTCGTCGTTGCCGCCCCCGCGGAAGTAGACCTCGCTGACGTACCCCCATCTGTCGTTGTCGGCCATGGTGGCCGCCCACCAGTAGTTCCGGTACGAGCCCAGCGTGTAGCTCGCCCCGGCCTTCTCGCACAGGTACCAGTCGTCCCCCGCCGGATCGATGTAGCCGACGATCTTGCCCTTGGCCGGCGACTCGTAGACCGGGATGCTCCCGCTCGGCGACCAGTCGGGGCAGTTCTGGACCGTGTCATTACCGTGCCGGAACGGCTTCCCGCACGGGCTGGCGTCGCCCGCGGCGGCCGTGGCGGTCCCCGCAACCGGGCCGGCGACCCCCGCGATCGCCAACCCGAAGGCCGCGGCGAGCGCGGCCCGTCGGATACTCATCATGCTTTTCCTCCCGATGTCGGTATCCGCGTCGATCCTGCGGGGCACAGGGCCGTTTCCGTAACCTGGTAGCTGCCAGGGCGCGTGGACGGATCCACGATGATCGGCGATGATGAGCTGAATGACGGCTCCGTCCCAAGCAGGTCGCTACCGGATCGAGCAGCTCATCGGTGTCGGGGGGTTCGCCTCCGTCTATCTGGCCCATGACGACGAGTTGCGCTCGCCGGTGGCGGTCAAGATCCTCGCCGACAACTGGGCCCGCCGGCCCGACGTGCGCGGGCGTTTCCTCCAGGAGGCGCGGCTGCTGCGCAGGGCCGACTCCCACCTGCTCGTACAGGTCTTCGACGTGGGCGAGCTCGACGACGGCCGCCCGTACTTCGTGATGACCTACGCCGACCGCGGCACGCTGGAGGACCGCCTGTCCGGCGGGGCGCTCACCGTCGACGAGGCGCTCGGCCTGATGCGCGACATCTGCCAGGGCGTGGCCGTGCTGCACAGCATCGGGGTGGTCCACCGCGACCTGAAGCCGTCGAACGTGCTGTTCTGCTCGCGTCCCGAGGGCGGTGAGCGGGTGATGGTGGCCGACCTCGGCATCGCGCGGTCCACCGACCACCTGAGCGGCCTGACCCTGCCCGCGGGTTCGCCCGGCTACCAGGCCCCCGAGCAGCTCTACTTCGACGGCGCGCCGGACGCGCGCGCCGACGTCCACGGCCTGGGCGCGCTGACCTACCACATGCTCACCGGCAGGGTGCCCGCCAAGCCGGAGCAGCGGGTGCCGCCGAGCGCGCTGCGTCCCGAGGTGCCGGAGGCGGTCGACGCCGCCGTGATGCGCGCCCTGGATCCCGGCAGGGAGGCCCGCTGGCCCGACGCCGCCGCCTACGCCGCGGCCCTGTCGTCGTCCACCGCCGTACCGCCGTCGGGCTGGAAACCGCAGGTGCGGCTGTCGGGCGGAGAACCGCAGGTGCGGCCGTCGGGCGGAGAAGCACGGGGGCGTTCGCCGGGTGGGGAAGCGCATATGCGGCCACCCGAAAAGGGACGGCGCAGGGCGATCGCCGGGAGTGCGGCGGCCGTCGTGGCCGCGGCGGCCGTCACCGTCGTGGCCGTCAACCTCGCTCAGAGCCCGGACCAGCCCGGCGGCACCCGCGCGGCCGCGAGCACCCCGCCCGCGAGCGGCTCGACCAGCCGATGGCTACGGGACGACTCCGACATCCCCGGCCAGTACCGCGAGCTGATCGTGCAGGCGGGCACGCACTGCCAGGAGCCCGGGCTCAGCCCGGCCCTGATCGCCGCGATGCTCAAGGCGGAGTCCGGCTACGACCCCGGCCTGTCCGATCCGGTGAAGGACGAGTACGGCATCTCCAGGTGGACCCCGTCGGTGCTGTGGTACTGGCAGCCGGGCGGCCTGCAGAGCCCGAAGCCCGCGCCGCCGTTCAGCCCGGAGCTGTCGATCCTGTCGATGGGACGGTTCCTGTGCACGCTGGGCCCCAGGGTCTCCGACCTGCCCGGCGACCCGGCGCTGAAGCTCGCCGCCCTCTACCGCAGCGGCGTCGACCCGCTGAAGCGGGCGGGCGGCATCCCCGAACGGTGGCGCGACTACACCGAGAAGGTCTCCCGCTACATGCGCGACTACCGGCCGGACTGAGGGCGCTCGACGCATGCTCAACGCGGGCTCAACATTCCTTGATCGACTCTTTCACCCGTGACCGACCATGCCGCCGCCGTCCCGTCCATCGGATTACGCACGCCCGCCGAGTTCGTCGCGGGGCTGCGCAGCCTCAAGGCGTGGGCGGGGCTGACGTACCGGCAGCTCGAAGCCCGCGCGGCGGCTGCCGGGGACTTCCTGCCGTACAGCACGCTGGCCTCGGCGTTCGGCCGTAACCGGCTGCCCCGCCGGGAGCTGGTCGTGGCCTTCACCAGGGCCTGCGGCTGCCGCGCGGAGGAGACGGCGGCCTGGCTCGACGCGCACCGCCGCGTCGCCGCCCGGTCCGTACGCGCCCCGGCCGCCTCACGGCCCGACGACCCGGTCTGGCCGCTGGGTGAGGAGCTGGCCGTCCTGGGCTACCGGCTCATCGTGGCGGCGGCGAGCCGGACCCCCGACCCGAGCACCGAGGCCGCGGCCCGCCAGGTCATCGCCGAGCTGGCCGACCTGGCCCGCGCAGGCGGCGACCCGCGCGGGCAGTGACCTGCGCAAAAGCGACCCGCGCAGGCAGTGACCTGCGCAAAGGCGACCCGCGTGGCTAACGTGCTCCGAGGCGGCGCACCACGACGCCCACCACCCGCTCCGGTGGGACATATCCGAAATCTCGTGAGTCGAAGGATTCGTCAACGTTGTCGCCCCGCACGGCCAGATGCCCCTCCGGCACGACCGGCCCCGCCCCGGGAACGGGAAAGTCCACGCGATCGCCGCCCGTGGCCACGGCCCGCTTGATCAGCAGCCCCACGTCCACGACAAAGGAGCCGGGAGGCGGCGGCGCGGCCTGCGCCACCGCTCCCTCCCCCGTACGGCCCGGCGTCTCGAACACGACGGTCTGGCCGCGCCGGACCTTCGCCGCGGCGGTCCGCCGTACCAGCACCTTCTCCCCGGGCAGGTAGGAGGGCCGCATGCTGTACCCCCGCACCGTCACCACCAGGTACCGCTTCCTGAGCACCCAGAGCACGGCCACGAGTGCCGCGACGACAATGAAGATCATGGGATGCGCTGCTCCTCCGCGTCGATGTATCCCGAGGCCTGCTTCGCCCACAAGCTCGCGTACAGACCTCCACGGGCGAGCAGCTCGTCGTGCCGCCCCAGCTCCCCCACCCGCCCCTCGACCAGGACCGCGATCAGGTCCGCGTCGCGGATCGAGCCGAGCCGGTGCGAGACGAGCACGCTGGTCCGGCCCGCCCTGATCTCCCGCAGCCGGCTGTGCACCTCGTACTCGGCCTCGGCGTCCAGGCCTGCGCTCGGCTCGTCCAGGATCATCAGGTCCCGGTCACCGCGCAGGAAGGCGCGGGCCAGGGCCACCCGCTGCCACTGCCCGCCCGACAGGAGCACGCCCGTCTCCTGCTCGCCGTCCTCACTCTCGCCGAAGAACATGCGGGTCAGGGGCGTGTCGTAGCCGCGGGGCAGCCGGGCCAGGACGTCGTGGACCCCGGCCCGCCGCGCCGCCTCCTCGACCGGGGCCGCCCGGCCCAGCACCGCCAGGTCGCCCACGGCGATGTTGTCGGCGGCGCTGAAGTCGTACGCCATGAAGTCCTGGAAGACCGCGCCGATCCGGGCGCGCAACTCCTCGACGGGGAGGTCGCGCAGCTCGACGCCGTCCCACAGGATCGCGCCCCGCTGCGGGTCGTAGAACCGGCACAGCAGCTTGACCAGCGTGCTCTTGCCCGCGCCGTTCCGGCCGACCAGCGCGACGGACCGGCCGTACGGGATGAACAGGCTGACCCCGCGCAGCACCCAGGGATGTTCCTCGCTGTAGCGGAACCACACGTCACGCAGCTCGACGCCGCGCCGCAGTGGCGGCGGCCCGCCCGCCGCCGGTGAAGGCGAGGGCAGGTCGGGCTCGGCGCGCAGCACGGCGGCGTGGTGCCCGAACATCAGCAGCTGATGGTGGGCCTGGCCGGTGGAGCCGACCAGCCCCTCGATCGCGCCCTGGATCCCGGCCACCGCGGCGATGAACATCGACACGTCACCGACCGACATCCCGCTCCCCACGGCCCAGATCAGCCCGGCTCCGGCGGTGAGCGTGGACAGCGCCGCGAGCGCGCTCTGCACGGCCAGCTCCCGCCGGTCCAGGCCGCGTTTGGCGGCGTCCACCGAGCGTCGCTCGGCGATCATCCGGCCGCGCAGGAAGCCACCCAGGCCGAACAGGCGGATCTCCTTGGCGGCGTCCACGCTGCCGAGCAGGTGGCCGTAGAACAGCTCGCGGCGTTCGGCCGGGCCGATCTCCCACTGCACCCGAGCCCTCCCCCGCGCCAGGCGCAGCTCCGCGACGAGCGCGGGCAGCGCCGAGCCGATCACGACGGCGGTGAACGCGGGACTGATCACCAGGAGCGAGCCGACGAACCCGGCCAGCGTCACCGCCCCGCGCCCGAGGCCGAACAGCGCGTCCACCACGCGGCCCGGCGCGGCGGCGCTCTGCTCGGCCAGCCGCAGCCGGTCGAGCATGGCCGGGTCCTCGAACCTGGCCAGCCCCCGCCAGCGCTCGACCGCCGCGAACAGCCCGGCCCGCGCGCTCAGCCCGGCCCGCCGGTCCAGCTCGGCCCGCAGATACTGCCCCGCCTGCAGGGCGAGCGCCCCCGCCAGCCCGACTGCGGCCAGGCCCGCCGCCGGCGGCAGGAGTACGCCGCCCGTGACGAGGCCGTCCAGGATCAGCTTGGTCAGCCACGCCATGACCACGGGCACGGCCGAGGCGAGCAGCACGCTCGCCAGGTAGGCGAGGAGGGTGCCGGAGGCGGCCCGCCACACCAGCGCCAGGGCCTGTCCGGCGGTCGACCTCACCCGATCGCCACGACCGGCGACCGCATGATGTCGGGCCCGGTCGCGATCACGTACCCCTCGGCGTCCACGACGCAGTACCCGGGGAAGGCGTTGGCCTCGAACGCCCGGCTGACCGGCCCGCCCATCTCCTCCACGACCACCAGCGAGACGGGCGCCAGCCGCTCGACCATCTCGGTCGCGCGCTCCGCGTCACCGGAGACGACGGCGAGGACCTGCCCCGGCGTGTCCCGCGCCGCCTCCACGAAGCCCGGCAGCGCCTCCTTGCACGGCCCGCACTCCGTCGAGAAGAACGCCACCACGGTGTTGCCGGTCAGCGTGCTACCCGACACGATCCGCCCGTCGGCCGTCACCGCCTCGAACTCACCGATCCGCGAGCCGACCGGCAGGATGTCCTGGCCGAGGTACCGGCGCTGCAGCAGGTCCTCGAGGTGAACGGTGTGCTGTTTGAGCCGTCTGATCACCCCGAACGTCAGCAGCAGATCCAGCAGGCAGAGCGCTGCCACCAGGACCACGGCGACGACGAGCACGGTCATGCTGTTCCCCTTCGTTGCGGGTGGGCGAGAAGAGCTCCACGAGCTCGTCGAGACGGGAGACGATCAGCGCCGCGACCGCGGCGGTCCCGGCCGTGACGGCCGGCGCGGGCGCGGGCAGGGAGCCGGTCGCGTACGGTACGGCCACCAGTGCCTCGGCGGCGACGACGATCACCGCGTGCCCAGGGCACGGGTGACGGCCGTCGCCCTCGTCGGTCAGCAGTCGCCGCGTGAGTAGCAGTTGCAGCCGGTGCTGCCGATCCTCGGGCAGCACGTGATGTACATGACGCGCGCCCCCGTGGTGCAGCAGCGGGTCTGGCAGTCGGAGCCGCACCCGGGGCAGGCCGCCGCGGCCTCGGCGCGCGGGACCAGGCGCTGGAGCAGGTTGTCGGCGAGTCTTGCGATCGTCGCGGTCATCGGGGTGATTCCTTCCCTGTGCTCTGCACGGATGGCTGGAGGTACGGGAACCTGGATGACCTTCACCTTGACCCGGGTGTTCGGGCCGGACAAGGAATGCGCCGTGTTCCGAAAAGTTCCGAACAGCGGCGTCAGGAGCGCTCGGGCACCGGGAAGACGGCCACGAAGCGGGCGCCGGGTGAGTGGTCGGCGAGGCTGAGGGTGCCGTCGTGGGCCGCGGCGATGTCGCGGCACAGGGCCAGGCCGAGGCCGCTGCCGCCCTTGTCCTTGGCCCTGGCGGGGGCCAGGCGGGTGAAGCGTTCGAAGACCCGCTCCCGGTCCTGCGGCGGGATGCCGTCGCCGTCGTCGGTCACCGTGACGATCACCTTGTCGCCATCCACGGCCACCTCCAGGTCGATCCGGGTGGCGGCGTGGCGGGTGGCGTTGTCGAGCAGGTTGGTCAGCAGCCGGTCGAGCTGCAGAGGCGAGCCGTAGACCGGCGCCGCGGCGCACAGGTCGGCGACGATCGGCACCCGGCCGCCCGCGCGGCGGTTGACCTGCTCCTCCGCCACGCGGACCAGGTCCACCACGCGGCGCTCGCCGACCGCGCCGGCGTCCAGCCGGGCCAGCATCAGCAGCTCGTCGATGATGCCGGTGAGGCGGTCGGCGGCGGCCAGCGCCTGCTCGCCGGTGGCCCTCCAGTCCGTGTCGTCGGGGTAGGCGCTGGCCACCTCCAGTTGGGCGCGCAGGGCCGAGATGGGGCTGCGGAGCTCGTGGGAGGCGTCGGCGACGAAGCGGCGCTGGGTCTCGACCGTGCGTTCGAGGCGGTCGAGGGTGTGATTGGTGGTGGTGGCCAGGTCGGTGATCTCGTCGCCGGTGTCGGGTACGGGCACGCGCCTGCTGAGGTCCTGGCCGGTGATCTCGGCCATCTCGGCCCGTACGCGTTCGACCGGGCGCAGGGCGGCCCCGACCACGGCCCACGCGATGCCGGCCACGCTCAGCAGGATGAGCGGGATGCCGAGGAACATCAGGACTTCCACCCACTTGATGGCCTTGTCCACGTCGGTCAGCGAAGCCGCCCCGTACACCGTGGTGGGGCCGATCGGCGAGCTCACCTTCAAGGCCATGACCAGGTAGTGGGCCTCGGGCTCGGTGAGATGGGGGGACAGCGTGAGCTCGGTCATGTAGATCTTTTCGGGCTGGTCCGCCCGGAACCTCATCATGGTCGGGATGTTGCTCACGCCGGGACTGGTCGCGATCACGTTGCCGCGGGCCGAGACCACCTGCAGGAGCTGGACCCGCGACGGCGTCTGCAGCACCGTGTGGAACTCTCCCGACTCCAGCTCGCCGGCCACCCGGCGGACGGCCAGCTCCAGCCTGGTCTGCACGGCCCCGCGCAGGTTGGCGGGCGCGGTGGCGAGCGTGATGGCGGCCGTGATGGTGAAGACGACCGCCGCCGCCAGTGTCGCGACCGTGGTCAGCCGCGCCCGGATCGAGCGTGGAAACAGCCGTTTCACCATCTCATTCCGGCCTCCCCGTATCACCACGAGTGACGCTCACCCGTGCATCCCCTCCCAACATGATGGCTGATCTGCGGATATACGGGTACCTGTGCGCTTGCGAATACTCTCCGTGTTCAGCGGTGACCGGCCATCGCGCGCGCCCGCCAGGGCAGGAGGGCGGCGGTGCCGATCAGCAGGATCCCGGCCACCGCGATCGCCGTGCGCGCGCTCGTCAACCAGGCCAGCCCGCCCCACAGGGCCGTGGCGGCGGCGGTGACCGCGCGCCCGCTGATGGTCCAGGCGGTGAGGACGCGGGCCAGCGCGTCGTTCGGGGCGCTGCGCAACCGGTAGGTGACGTAGACCGGGTTGTAGACGCCCATGCAGAAGATCATCGCCAGCTCGACCGCGATCACGACGAGGAGCCCGCCCGTGCCGGGCCCCACGAAGGCGAGTCCGACGAGCCACAGGGCCCTGGCCACGCCGAAGCCGAGCAGGATCCGGCGCTGCCCGAAGCGCCGGACCAGCGGCGCGGACAACCGGGAGCCCGCCAGGCCGCCCAGGCAGGGAATGCCGAAGCCGAGCCCGTACTCCAGGGGTGTGAAGTGCAGGTCGTTCAGCATCAGGTACGTCAGCAGCGGCGCGGTCGCCATGATGAGCGCGGAGACGAGCGCGTTGTTGGCGAACAGCAGGCGCAGCACGGGGTCCGTGGCGATGACGCGCCAGCCCTCGACGACCTCGGCCAGGCGCGACGCGCCGGCGCCGCGCACGGGGGGCGCTGGCTCGGGCGCGGAGATCGCGCGCAGGCCCAGCGCGGACAGCAGGTAGCTGGTGGCGTTCAGGACGGTCGTGACGACGGGTCCCAGCATCCCGACGAGCGCGCCGCCCGCCGGCGGGCCGATCGCCGTCGAGATCCACATGACGCTCTCGAACCGGCCGTTGGCCCGCGTCAGGTGCCGCTCGGGGACGAGGGCCTTCAGGTGCGCGCCGCTGGCCCCGACGAAGACGATGTCGGCCGCGGCGACCGCCACGGCCACCACCAGCAGTTGTACGTAGCCCAGCACCCCCAGGCCGTAGGCGACGGGCACCGTCAGCAGGACGAGGAAGCGCAGCAGGTCGGCTCGGATCATCAGCGGCCGCTTGGGCCGGAACTCGACCCAGGGCCCCAGCGGGACCGCGAGCAGGGCTCCGGCCGCCCCGCCGGCCGCCGCGATCCAGGACACCTGGGTCGCGCTCACGTCGAGGGCGAGGATGGCGATCAGCGGAATCGCGTCCAACGCCAGCATCGTCCCCAGGCTGCTGACCGCGAAGGCCCGCCACAACCACCCGAAATCCCGCCCCAGCCCGGTGTCTTCTGCCATTCCGCCCCCTTTTGCCGGAGGCGATCCAACACCCGGGAGCGCCCGGGAAACAAACAACCGACGCGCCCGATGGACAACCACCGGTTGTGCGTCATCCGCCTTACAGGACTGTGACCTGGTCGCCGCGTCCGGGATAGACCATGATCAGCAGGTGCTGGAAGGTGCCGGGTTCGCGGTAGTGGACCCGTACGCGGTAGTGGCCCTTGCCCGCGACGGCCAGGTTGGGCAGTTCGGGCGCGTCCATCGGGTCCCGGAGCATGAGGTCCCCGCCGGGGCTCTGATAACCCACCTCGATCACCTTGTCCCAGCCCTTGACCTCCACCGGCGGGCGGCGCCGGTAGGCCTCGGCGGTCACGCACACCTCGTATTCGGGGGTGAAGGAGATCGCCAGCTGTCCCGGCACGCTCCCCACCAGGTCCCCGTGGAGGACGGGGTCCTCCTGGGAGGTGCCCTCGTGGTCCTCGTACGCCTCCATGCCGATCTCGGAGAACTCGCGGACCCGGCCCACGCGGACGGGCCGGATCCGCGGCCGATGGCGGGCGCGCTCGCAGACGGCCTGGCCGGCGGCCTCACGGCGGGCGTACGCGTCCCGCTCGATGACGTTCTCGCGCCGCAGGTCGGCCGCGGCGGGCGGGCAGATGGGCGCCATGAACGACATGTGCTCGGCCGAGCGCGGGTAGGCGGCGCACTGCCGGCGTCCGTAGGCGAGCAGCACGTGGTCGGGCGTTGTCGGGAAGCGGCCGCTCATGCGGGCGCCGCACAGGAAAGCCGTCCTGCCCGTCCGAAGCGGGGTGTCGAGCGGTTGCCCGCCCTCGCACCTGAGCTCGGAGATCGGGCCCGAGGCCAGGTCGGCCACCGGCACCAGCGCCAGCGCGGCCAGCACGGCCCCGGCCGCCGCCGTCCGCCGGAGCCACCGTGCCCGCAGCAGGGCCCTCAGGCGAGATCG
>NZ_JBSFTC010000074.1:39488-40400 GCF_053590415.1 Nonomuraea sp. NPDC003201 | reverse complement strand
CGGTGACGAGATCACCGGCGTGATCGACTGGTCCGAGGCGAGCCAGGGCGATGCCCTGTTCGACCTCGCCATCTTGACGCTCGGACACGAGGAGCACCTTGTCGACGTCGTCGCCGGCTACGGCGCCGACGTCGACCTCGACGTGATCCGCGCGTGGTGGTCGCTGCGAAGCCTGCTGGTGATCCGCTGGCTGGTCGAGAATGGCTTCGACCCGTTCTCGCCAGGCTGCGAGGTCGACGTGCTGAGATCCCGGCTGTAAGGCTGCACGAGCCCGACGGCTACGAGTGCCGTTCTGCCGCATCGAGCGGGCCATCTCCTGAAGCGCGTCGCCTTCCGGACCGACGAGGTCATGGTCCTCGAAGATCACAGGCAGCCGGTCGGCGACATCGGAAGCCGACGCACGACTCAAGTCGAAGCTGCGCCTCAGCTGCGGACCAGCAACTGCCTCGAACAGACCCATGATGAAAAACCTCATTACTGCCCGGCACCTCATTACGGCCCGGCACCTCACCACCGCGCCACATCCCCACCACCGCGCCACATCCCCACCACCGCCCGGCACCTCACCACCGCGCCGCATCCCACCACCGCGCCGCACCTCACCACCGCGCCACATCCCACCACCGCCCGGCACCTCACCACCGCGCCACATCCCCACCACCGCGCCACATCCCCACCACCGCCCGGCACCTCACCACCGCGCCACATCCCCACCACCGCGCCACATCCCCACCACCGCGCCGCACCTCACCACCGCGCCGCATCCCACCACCGCCCGGCACCTCACCACCGCGCCACATCCCCACCACCGCGCCACATCCCACCACCGCCCGGCACCTCACCACCGCGCCACATCCCCACCACCGCGCCACATCCCACCACCGCCCGGCACCTCACCACCGCGCCACATCC
>NZ_JBSFTC010000074.1:0-39390 GCF_053590415.1 Nonomuraea sp. NPDC003201 | reverse complement strand
CCCCACCACCGCGCCGCACCTCACCACCGCGCCGCACCTCACCACCGCGCCGCACCTCACCACCGCGCCGCACCTCACCACCGCGCCGCACTTCGCTAGGACGCCACCCGAGACCCTGACCCCCGAGACCTCGGCCAATTCCTCAAACAAGGCCGCCAATATCGCCCTGGCAAGCGCGACAGCTCCAACATCAGCTCCGTAACTCGGCCCCGGGCGCGCGCAAATTTAGCCTGCAGCGGATACGAGCCCACTCTCATACGCCGCAATAACAAGCTGCGCCCGATCCCGAGCTTCCAGCTTGGCCAGCAACCGAGTGATATGAGTCTTCACCGTAGCCAAGCTCACCTGAAGATATTCCGCGATCTCCCCATTGGACAAGCCGCGCGCGATCAACATCAGAACTTCGCGCTCCCGCTCCGTAACCCCGTCCAACCCCTTTACCCGAGGCAGAACCGGTGTACGCGTGAACTCCTCAATCAGCCTGCGCGTAACCGTAGGCGCCAACAAAGCTTCCCCACTCGCGACCACGCGGATAGCGGCGAGCAGATCCGCAGGCGGCGTGTCCTTCAGCAGGAATCCGCTAGCCCCAGCCCTCAGTGCATCGTAGACATAAGAATCGAGGTCGAACATCGTCACGACAAGCACTCGGGAAATATCCCGGAGGCGCCGAGCGGCCTCGATCCCATCCATTTCGGGCATTCGAACGTCCATAAGCACAACATCCGGCCGCTGCTCCAAAGCGACAGTAACGGCCTCCACCCCAGTGGCCGCCTCACCGACAACAGCCAGATCCGGTTCGGAGTCCACAAGCACTCGAAAACTTCCCCTGAGCAACGCCTGATCGTCGGCGATAACGACCCGGATCACGAGACCTCCTCATAAGGCAGTTCGGCGAAAACACGAAACCCTCGGCCAGAAAGGCGCCCGGCTTCGAACGTCCCGCCGTACATCATGACCCGCTCCCGCATCCCGATCAGACCATGCCCGGTGCCGGCAGCAGACGACGTACGAGTGCCAGTCCCGTCATCCACCACCTCGATCCGTACTTTCTTGCCATCGGCGACCACGGACACCCGGCAGCGAGCGCGCGCGGCATGTTTGATGACATTCGTCAGCGCTTCCTGCACGATGCGATAAACCGACAGCCCCACGCCCTCAGGCATCCGCCCTCGCCTGCCTGGCTCCCCTTCTCCGCCCCCATCGCCGTTCCCGATCCGTACCTCGAGCCTGACCTCGACCCCGGCCAGCCGAGCCTGCGCCACCAGCCCTTCGATCCCCGCCAGACCAGGCGCGGGGACAAGGTCAGGCTTGGATGAAGATCGAAGCACACCGAGCAAATAGCGCATCTCAACCAGCGCGCTCCGGCTGGCCGTCTCGATCACACGCAGCGCGTCATGCGCCTCGTCCGGCCTGGTCGCCATCACGTGATTGGCCACGCCGGCCTTGACGGCGATCAATCCCACGCTGTGTGTGACCACATCGTGCAGCTCGCGAGCGATCCGTAAACGCTCGTCCGTCACCGCCTGCGCCGCCAACCGCTCAGCGTCGCGGGCCGCGTAGAGCCTGCGCTCCTGCACGGCCCGGCCGACGGTCCAAGCGCCGCCCAGCGCTGCGATCCCCATGAGTGGCTGGTCGAGATTCAACAGCCATCCCGGAGCGGTGTCACGCGGCGCACCTGCCAGAGCCAGGCCAAGAACCGTGACCAGGCTCAACCCGCCGATGGCCGACGTCGGGACAACGGCCCCGAACCTGTCGGAGAGGGCGACTATATAAAGCGCGTACGCAGGCGCGAGGTAGGCGAACCCCACGGCGTCGACCAGCGCGGCGAAGACGGCGACCACAAGCGTGAAGCAGAAGACAGGCAGGGGCCACAGTCTTCGCAGCCCCAGCGGCAGCCCCAGCCAGAAAGGGATGGCTATCCTCATCCAGGGCGGCAGCGCGGTGGCGTTCACCGCCACCGTGAAAGAGACAAACGCAAAGCACATCCCCGCCGCCAGATCGAGCATGATCAGCTGGCCACGGCTCAAGCGCCTGGCGAAGAAGGGATGGGTGTCGTCCACGCGTTGAACGGTAGCCGCTGCGGCGGTCTCCTCACGTCAACCCAGGGTCTGACCTTGAGATTCGAACCGTGGTCCGACGCGCGGGCCGCCCGCCGTCCCGCATCCTTTACGGCGTGATCGAACTCCAGCACCTCACGAAGCGCTACGGCGGCACCCTCGCCGTGGACGACCTGTCGTTCAAGGTCGAGCCGGGTCACGTGACCGGCTTCCTCGGCCCCAACGGCGCGGGCAAGTCCACCACGATGCGCCTGATCCTCGGCCTCGACGCCCCGACCTCCGGCCAGGCACTGGTCAACGGGCGCCGATACACGTCGATCGCCAAGCCGATGCACGAGGTGGGCGCCCTCCTCGATGCCGGTGCCGTCCACGGCGGTCGCAGCGCCTACAACCACCTGCTGTCCCTGGCCCGCACCAATGACATCGGCCCTACGCGCGTGGCCGAGGTGCTCGACCAGGTCGGCCTGGCAGGCGTGGCCCGAAAACGGGTGGGCGGATTCTCACTCGGCATGAAACAACGGCTCGGCATAGCGTCGGCGCTGCTCGGCGATCCGGCCGTGTTGATGTTCGACGAGCCAGTGAACGGCCTGGATCCAGATGGTGTGCGCTGGATCCGCGACCTCATGCGTTCTCTGGCCGCCGAAGGTCGCACGATCCTGCTCTCCAGCCATCTGATGAGCGAGATGGCCCTCACCGCCGAGCGCATCATCATCGTGGGCCGCGGCAGGCTGATCGCCGAGGCCACCGTCGCGGAGCTGACAGCGCGCTATCCCTCGCTAGAAGACGCCTACATGGCCCTGACTGCCGGAAGCGTGCAGTACGGAGCATCCCGATGAAAGCGGTCCTCTCCGCCGAATGGCTGAAGCTGCGCTCAGTGACCTCCACCTACCAGACGCTGGGCACGGCGGCCCTCACAGTGCTCCTGGGCGTGGTCTGGACGCTCTATGTGAGCGGCCTCGCCGACGAGCGGGGTGAGCTGCGGGCAGCGGCCCCAGAGCAGGGCTTCCTTCCGCTCGTCCAGATCAGTCTGGCGGTGCTGGGTGTGCTCGCGATCACTTCCGAGTACGCCACGGGGACGATCAGCACCAGTCTGATCGCCGTCCCGAAACGCGGCACATTACTTCTGGCCAAGGCCGGCATCGTCGGCCTGGCCACGTTGACAGCCGCGAACGCGGTCCTCCTGGTCACTTATTCGGCGAGCCGCTTGATAGCGAGCGGTCACGAGCTGGGCTTCAACAACACCTCGATCACCTCAGACCTGCCCATGCTGCTCGCTTCCGCCCTGTCGGTGACCGCCCTGGCACTGGTAGGCCTCGGCCTCGGCACCGCGATTCGCTCAACAGCGGGAGCAATCGTCTCGATCGTGGCATTGCTGTTCGTGCTTCCGGGTGTCGTCAACTACTTGCCCCCACCCTGGAACACCCGCGTGGCCACGCTCCTCCTACCGAACCTCGTCCCCCAAATAGCCGACCAGCGCCTCTCCTCGCGCTTGGGCGACGGTCTCCTGCCTCCTTGGGCCGCACTTGCCGCCCTCCTCGCCTATCCCCTCGTCGCCCTCGCCATCGGCTACTTCCAACTCAACCGAAGAGACGTCTGAGTCCTCCCTCCCCTTTTCCAGAACGAACACCACAGACGCCGCCACACAAACAAGACATGGTCCGATAGAGCGCCATCAGCTCCGAAACGAGCGCCCATACAGGCGCGCTCCCACGCGAACCGACATACCCGTAGGAGTATCCGGCGCCAGAAGTGACGAGCATCCCCTACGCCACGATCGAGCAACCCCAGACGCACTCTCACCACGGAAGCGCGGGCTGCGAAGCCGCCCTCACCGCTGGAGCGCCAGCGAAGCCCGCTCTAAGCACTGGAGCAAGGACACCAAAGCCCGCTCTCGCCACATGAGCAGCCAGTGAAATGAACACTCTCGCCCGAAGGACGCACGATCGTTCGAGTATCCCCGCACCAAGAACCAACGACCATGAATGCCCCAACCGCGGCAACAGCGCGAACGAGCATGCTTTCGCCCTACGACGGGACGCTTGTATGAGCATCCCCCAGCAGCCGGAAGAGCCACTTGCGTGAGCGTTTCCCTGAGGAGCGGCGGCACACTCTCGCTCAAGCGTCTTCAGTAAGCGCTATAACGACGGCCGCACGAGCGTCCTCACCATCACCTGACCGAACGTTCCCACACCACGGCAATGGCCCTGGGAACGCAAGTCCGCACGAACGCTCCTGCCTCAGGAACAGGCATAACGGAGCATTTCCCTCACGAACGGACCCACCCCGCATGACCACACTCATCCGAAGAATGGGTACCCCCATCGGCATCCTCAGCTCGAAGCGGACGGAAGCGTGAGCGTTCTTACCTCGGAATGGCTGAAGGTACGTTCCCTCCGCTCCACGCACCTGATTCTCAGCCTCAGCCTAGGCACGGTTGTCTTGGGGTTCGCACTCGCCATGATGGCCGCCAACATGTACGACACCGCCCCCGCCGCCCGGCGACCCGGCGCTCGGATCGCGGATCTGGAGGAGGCGATCGTGATCGTGCCCCAACTGTGCATGGGCATCCTGGGCACGCTTGCCACCACTTCCGAATACGTGACCGGCTTGATCAGAACGAGCTTGACCATCGTCCCGCGTCGTTGGCCCGTCCTCCTCGCCAAATCCGCCATCGTCGGCACGCTGGGCCTGATCATCGGCTTGGTGACGGTCTTCGGCACCTACTTCGTCACCCGATGGGTGATAGGCGACCGCTTCTCCGGCGCGTACACCGACGCCTTCATGGACCGACTGCCACTCCTCGCTGCCATCAGCCTCACGGTGCCTACGTTCGCGTTGCTCGGCTTGGGCTTGGGCGCGCTCTTCCGTTCGACCGCCGCCTCGATCGCCACCTTGGCCGGCCTCGTCTACGTGATCCCCATAGTCATCGGCAACATCCCGGAGCCATGGAGCGAACGCCTCGGCTCTGTGATGATCGGTGCACTTCCCCGCGAGATCACTGGCGACCTGATCACCACATCGGTATACGGCTCCCTTCTATCTCCCGCAGCGGCCGCCGCAGTGCTGATCGCCTACGCAGCGTTCCCGTTGGCAGTGGCCCTGTGGCTGGTAGGCCGGAGGGACGCCTGAGATGTCCACCCTGGGGCCTTTGATGCGACCACCCCATCACCGCATCAGGCCGAGCGCCACTTCTCGCCTCAGACGCGCCTGGCAACTCGTCCGCCGCATCATCGGTCTCCCAAGGACACGCCGCAACACCGTCGCAGCGGCACCCACAGGACAAGCAAGCGTGCCCGTTCACCGGGCACGGAGGCGCCGGCAGGATCCATGGGCTCCCCGTTTCCTGGCAAAGCGAGAAAGACCAGTCGTCCGCAACATCCGATCCGACCAGCACGCCATCGGTCTGCCACGCACGAAAGCGCCAGAAGAGCTCAACCGTCTCCGACAGCCAGCAACGCCCAACGAATCGGGCCGTTCACAACACCGCCGACCCTCCGCAGCCAAGGTTCCTGCCACCCCTTGGGGCGCCCACCAGCGCCAAAGCCATCAGTCGCACTCCCGAGTGGCGAGGACGGCCGGAACAGCAGGGACAAATGAAAACAGACGGGGCTACAGGGACAACAGGGACAGCGAATGCCTCAGCCGTCAGCAGCCACCCAGAGCGGCGAACGATGCCACACCATCCACAACACCTGCGCCCACTCAATGGACAGCGAGGACAACAAACCCCTCAGCCCTGAGCGGCCACCTGGACTGGCGATGGCACCGAACCATCAACGCCGACTGCGGCCGCTCAGAGGGGCAGCGGCGCCAAGTCCCCCAAATCGCTAGAGGCCGCTCCGGAGGGCGAGACCACCAAGCATCTCAGATGCCCGGCATCCACCCTGGAAGGCGAGGCCATCAAGCACCAGTGATGGCCGGGACTCACCCCGCAGGGCAAGACCAGCAATCCCCCGTGACGACCAGCACCCACCCTGGAGAGCGAGACAACCAAAGACTACTGACGACCAGCACACACCCCGGAGAGCAAGGTCGTCGGAACGTGCAGGCCGCCGGCGCCCCAAAGAGGCAGCGGCACCGCATCATCCGGGCCGGATGTCCCGCTAACCCGGAGGGGCGAAGGCAGCGAATCGCCCGGCCTTCGGTCGGCCTCCCGAAGGAGCAGGCGACGTGGTCGGATGCCCGGCCCACGCCCGCTCCCCCGGGGGTACGGCAGGCAAACGCGCCTGCCGTACCGTGGGAAAGCTCAGACCTCGAGGATCACAGGGATGATCATGGGGCGGCGGCGGTAGGTGTCGCTTACCCAACGTCCCACCGTGCGGCGGACCACCCGTCGGATCTCCTGCATGTCGACCACCCCATCTGCGGCCTTCTCCGCGAGGGCTCGCTCGATCTGCGGGATGAACTCCTCGAACTGGGCAGGATCGATGCCGGAACCACGCGCGTGGATCTCGGGGCCGGCGGTGAGCTTGCCCGTGTTGGAGTCGACCACGACGACCACCGAGATGAACCCCTCGTCGCCGAGAATCCTGCGGTCCTTCAGCGAGGTGTCGGTGATCTCGCCCACCGACGAGCCGTCGACGTAGACGTACCCGGCGTGAACCGCACCGACGATCTTCGCTCGGCCGTCGACCAGGTCCACCACGACGCCGTCCTCGGCGATCACGATGTGGTCCTCGGGCACGCCCGTGAGAGCGGCCAGCTTGGCGTGCGCACGCAAATGACGCCACTCACCGTGAACGGGCATGAAGTTCGACGGGCGGGTCAGGTTGAGCACGTACAGGAGCTCGCCGGCGGCCGCGTGGCCGGAGACGTGCACCTTGGCGTTGCCCTTGTGCACGACGCGGGCGCCCCACCTGGTCAGCCCGTTGATGACCTTGTTGACCGCGGTCTCGTTCCCCGGAACCAGCGACGAGGCCAGGAGTACGGTGTCACCCTCGGCGATGCGGATCGGATGATCGCGGTTGGCCATCCTGGACAGCGCGGCCATGGGCTCGCCTTGAGAGCCGGTGCAGATGAGCACCACGTCCTGCGGCGGCCACTCCTCGATGTCGCGCGAGTCGACGATCAGCTCCGGCGGCACCTTGAGATATCCCAGGTCGCGGGCCACGCCCATGTTGCGCACCATCGAACGTCCGACCAGGGCCACCTTGCGGCGGTGCCTGGCGGCGGCGTCCATCACCTGCTGAATGCGGTGCACGTGCGAGGCGAAGCTGGCCACGATGACCCGCTGTTCGGAGGTGCGAATCACCTCGTCGATGACCGGCCCGATCTCGCGCTCGCTGGTGACGAACCCTGGCACTTCGGCGTTGGTGGAGTCGGACATCAGCAGGTCGACGCCCTCGGTGCCGAGCCTGGCGAAACCGCCGAGGTCGGTGAGGCGGCCGTCGCTCGGCAACTGGTCCATGCGGAAGTCGCCGGTGTGCAGGACTATGCCCGCAGGCGTCCTGATGGCGACGGCCAGTGCGTCGGGGATCGAGTGGTTGACCGCGAGGAACTCGCAGTCGAACGGCCCGAAGGTGTGCCGTTCGCCCTCGACGACCTCGAGCTTGGTCGGTTGGATCCTGTGCTCGGTGAGCTTGGCCTCGATCAGGGCAAGCGTGAGCCTCGATCCGATGAGCGGGATATCGCGCCGCTCGCGCAGCAGGTATGGCACCGCCCCGATGTGGTCTTCGTGAGCGTGCGTGAGCACCACGGCTTCGACGTCGTCGAGCCGGTCTCTGATGTATTCGAAGTCGGGCAGGATGAGGTCGACACCCGGCTGATCGGGCTCGGGGAAGAGTACCCCGCAGTCGACGATCAGCAGACGGCCGTCATATTCGAAGACGGCCATGTTCCGGCCGATCTCCCCCAACCCGCCGAGTGCGACGATGCGCAAGCCGCCATCAGGCAGCACCGGCGGGGGACCAAGCTCAGGATGCGGATGGCTCATGCCTGGCCCCCACGGTCAGTTCGTGTTCTCAAAACTCCCGGTTCCTCCCCGTTCCTATGCGTCTGTCAACTTCACCCCGCCGGCTACCAGGCAAGCACGCAGCTCGGCGATTTGCGTCTCTGTCGCGTCCACGAGCGGCAGTCGTACCGAACCCACCGGTACGCCCACCATGCTCAGTGCCGCCTTTGCCATGATCGCGCCACCGGCGCGCAGCATGATCCCGTCTACCACAGGGGCCACCTGGCCGTGTACGGCCAGGGCCTGGGAGACCTCACCGTTCTTGTGCAGGTGGATCATGCGCGCCAGCTCGGCGCCCACCACATGCCCGACGACGCTGACGAACCCGGCCGCCCCCAGGGAGAGCCAGGCCAGGTTGAGCAGGTCGTCGCCGGAGTAGAAGGCCAGCTCGGTCGCGCTCATCACCTGGCTGGCGGCGAACAGATCACCCTTGGCGTCCTTGACGGCCACGATGCGTTCGTGCTGCGCCAGCCTCAGCAGAGTCTCGGTCTTGATCGGCACGCCACTGCGCCCCGGAATGTCGTACAACATCACCGGAAGGTCGGTCGCGTCGGCGACGGCGGTGAAGTGCTGGTACAGCCCCTCTTGAGGAGGCTTGTTGTAGTAAGGCGTCACCACCAGCAGACCGTGCGCGCCCGCACGTGCCGCCTGCTTCGCGAGCTCGACACTGTGGCGGGTGTCGTTGGTGCCCGCCCCTGCGACCACAGTCGCGCGATCGCCGACCGCCTCGAGGACGGCGCTGACGATGCGCTGCTTCTCCTCGTCCGACGTGGTGGGCGACTCACCGGTCGTCCCGTTGACGATCAAGCCGTCGTTGCGCTGCTCGTCCACCAGGTAGGCGGCAAGACGTCGCACAGCCACATAATCGACCTCGCCGTCAGGAGTGAACGGCGTGACCATGGCGGTCAGCATGCGGCCGAAGGGCGCGTCTGTGGTTCCAGTTGGCGATGCCATAGTGCGAACGCTACCTGGATTCAGAAATCCATTGGACGCCGCCACCCCGCTTTGCCTGCCTGGAGCCGCTTTTTGCCCCCTTTTGCGGGGGTCTCAGAGGCTTCCCTGACGACGACAACCATCTCACCTGACATCGGAACCCGTCCACTGATCGTCAAGTCACGGGGACGGACCCAGCAGGCCACGCTCAGCACCACACCTAACCTACCCACCACGCCCGCCAGGCGGGGCACCATGCCTGGCAAGCACGCCCGAATGGGGGCCAGGCAGGGCGCCAGACTTGGCGGCAGCATCCAAAGCACCCCGCAGGCCCACCAAGAGCACTACGCCTGACCGTCGCAGCCGAAAGCAGGACGGGCTACCGGGCCTTCCCGCCGCAACCGGAAACACCTGTCGGGTCGCATGGGGTGCCGCATCCCACGGCCATAGGCGAAAGCAGCACCGCCTACGCGATCTTCCCGCCGTAACCGAAACACCCGTCGGATCGCGAAGCGCGCCGCATCCGGTCGCGTCCACGAGAGCGGTGTACGAGTTTGGCCTGGTCACGGGCATAGCATCGTGAAAAGCGACGGCTACCCAACCTCCCCAGGGGCAGCCGAAGCGCCCGTCAGGCCGCATAGCGCTCCACACCCCACCGCCGCAGCCGACAGCAGCACCGGGTACTCGACCTTCCCACCGCGGCCAAGCACCTGTCAGCCCGCATAGTGCGCCGCATTCGACGGCCAAAGCCACAGCAGGCCGCGGTGGGCACCGTAGGTGACCGGTTGGGTCCGCAGCGCCCGGCTGGCCGAGTTGCCGCCGGCCTCGGTGATCCCGACGCGTATCCCCGTCAGCCCACGACCCTCGTCTGGAGGGAAGCCGCAGGCGGAAGTTGCGAGGGACTTTCCCGCCCTGGCGGACGCCCCAGAGGAGTGCGGCGGCCGTTACGCTCCCCCGGCTTCCAAAGGTGAGCCCGCCTGCGCACGGTTGCCCCGGTCATGTTGCAAGGCTTCTACTACGACAGTTCGATCTGGTATCTGATGAAACCTCGGTTCTCAGCCACCTTGTCGTACAAGCTGCGTGCTGTCGCGTTTGACTCATGCGTGTTCCAGTACACGCGGGAGCAGCCGCGCTCCCGGGCCCAGGCGGTCACAGCCTCGATCAGTGCGCGAGCCACGCCTCTGCCTCGGGCTTCTGAAGCGGTGAACAGGTCCTGCAGGTAGCAGACGTCGGTGTCGGGCGCCGAGGTGTTCGCGTGGGTGAAGAAGTGCGTGATGCCGACGAGCCTGCCGTCCAGCCTCGCGCCGAAGGCGTGCAGACGGGTGTCCGCCTGGAACTCCTGCCATGCGCGGTCGTACATCTTGTCCGGTTCGACACGCTGATAGAAGTCGATGTACGCGCGGAACAGGTCCTCCCAAACATCCCGGTCGGATGGAAGGAGCCTGCCTATGTCGATCATGAAGCTTCCTCTTGCTTGGACATCTCCGAGGAGCACAGGTCAGCTGTGGCTTGGCGCGGCAGTGCGGGATATGTCCTGGAGAGTGATTGATGTCGGAGTCAGTGCCACCAACTTAGGGAAAAGTGGCCCAGTGAGGTACGGCCACTCGGCGGTGATATCAGAAGACCACTTGCGCCTGATGGTCAGTCGCCACACGCATTGACGCGGCAAGACATTCGAACAACAGTGCACTCCACCGCACCGCAGCGAACAGCAGTGCATCCGTCGCGCGCCTCGAATGGCAGCGCACCCATCGCACGCGGCCGGTCGAAAAACTGCAGCCCACTGCATGGCTCGAACGGCGAAGCGCCTGTGCACACCCTGGAAGGTGACGGTCTGTGCACGTCTCGAACGGCGACACATCCACCTGGCGTTCAAAGGCCACGCCGCTATCAGACCTTTGCAAAGCATCGTGGCCGGCCAGGCGCCTCACCAGCCAGGTCGCCTCAACCAGGCAACGCGGCCATCCCACCTCCAAAGCTCATATTGACCGCAAGCCTCGCACGGCAGCGCGCCGACCAGGCTCCACCTCACTAGCGAGGCTGCTTTGAGAGGCATCGCGGCCACCGTGGACCTCGACAGCCCGTCCATCGCATGCTCCACAAGAGAGCCCTCCAACTGGCTCAGCCGCCGACGGCCAGGCCGATTGACGTACGCAACGCAGCCACCGCCGCTCCGTGGCCGCATCCACTGCCGGACTCAAACGACTGCGTACCCCAGCGACAGCGCAGGCGCCGCTCGTTTCGAAATCCGGCGCCCATCGCGAGCGTCACGAGGTAACGTGCGACCAGGAGTCTCACTGATCAGGACCGCTCAAGGGGCAGCGCACTCACCGGACTTCCGAGGTCTGTGCCCATCGCAGACGCCGGACGTGCGGATGCGCCCGAAGGACCGGGTCAGCAGCCGTGTTCGGCCAGGTCACATCACTGGTCAGGGTGCCGCTGCGGCCCCAAGTACGCGAATTGGAAGAGGTCGCCGATATGTGCTCGGGGGTACACACATCGACGACCTCTACCGGAGAATCGGCCCCTCTTACACCGGCGTTACAGGGTTTCTCCGATAATTTTCTGCCATCGCAAAGTTGGGGCTCCAACGACCATCGATGACGGTCGGTTACCTGCCGAATACGGCAACATGGGGCAACGCCTCACACGAACCCCCAGGGATGGACTAGTGGCCACCTCAGATCCGGTCTACCTGCGTGTCGTCGAAGACATTCGGCGGCAGATCACCGACGGCACCCTTCCCCCCGGTGCGCCGATCCCATCACGAGCGCAGCTGACCCGTAAATATCAGGTCGGAGAGACCGCCGCCCGGCACGCGCTACGCGTGCTCGCGGGTGAAGGCCTCATCATCGGCCGCGTGGGCTCGGGCCATTACGTCAGGGAACGCCCCGACCTCACCCCGCTCTACCGATGGCGCTTTCTCGATCACCCCGCCCCGTTCGCGGCCGATCTGCAGTCGCAGGGTAGACGCGTGACATGGGACTGGCACAGCGAACCAACCGAAGCGGGGCCCGACATCGCCAAACGCCTGCGCCTCAGCGAGTCGACCACGCTGACCAGAACGCACTACATCTTTCGCGGCGAGGGCAAACCGCTGCAGCTCGCCACGTCGTACGAGCCGCTGGAGTTCACCCCCCACTCCGAGGAGGAGCGGCGGAGCCTGGTCGCCAGGATGTATGCGCACGGCGTAAAGATCACTGAAGTCGTCGAGAGCGTGCACACCCGGGTTCCGCGCCCCGCGGAGAGCGACGCGCTCGATCTGGCGGCCGGCGTCCACGTGCTGCACATCGAGCGCACCCATTGGGCAGGTGACCGTCCCGTCGAGACGAGCGACATCGTCGTTCCAGGCGACCGGTTCAGAGTCACGTACAGCATGCCCGTCTGAGCTCTCGGACACGGGCGTCTCCGGGCGAAGCCCCTTCTCGCCCGGAGCCCCTCAGCCCGGGTACAGCGGCGATCACCTCCTTTTGACGGGTGAGCCGGTTCTGACGGTGCTGTGAGCCTCCGCAAGGCTTGCCAGCGGGTCAATCCGGTCCACAATCGGGCTTATTTGCCCTGATCCACGAATTCTGCGAGCACGGTGGGAGCGGGCGCACACGCCGGGTCCGTCGGCAGCTCGAACCTCATCCCGGCACAGACCTGGTCACGCTCCGGCCTCCGCGAGGGAGCAAGTGACGACGGTACGCACCCAGCGAACCGCCGTAGGCGTTGAGGATCGCATCGAAGTCCTCGTCCGGCCTGCCGCGAACCGCATCGTCGCTCACTCAGGTAGGCGGCGTCGAGACCGCGGCAGCACTGCGCGTTCACGGCGCCGGCGGTGAACTTGGTGCCCGTGGCCTGGCTGAGTTGGCGTGGAAGGCTGCCGACGCCGTCGCCGACGAGCAGCGGACCGCAGGCGTACGGCGCCGCGATGCGCCCACGCCGACGATGGGCTGGGCGGCGCCGACCAGGATGAGACCGATCCATGGCGGAGGCCTCGCTGGGGTGACAGTGACGTAGTCGGGGCGGCGATACCCCGTACATCTCCGTCAATATCCCCCAGGAAGCTCCACAGCCGCCGCCCAAGCGCTACAGGCGGTCACTTCTTGACCAACCACCACAGCCTCCCGGCAAGGTCCATCCCCGAGCTTCCGCCCTGCCTCAGCCGACCGACAACGTCCGGGCCCGCCGTACGCGAAGACTGCTACGGGACGCGCTGGCCGAGCTCATCGAGGTACGCGGGTTCGAACGTCTCACCGTGGGTGAAATCACCGAGCGAGCGATGGTGAGCCGTGCCACTTTTATCGGAATTATCGCGATAAATACCACCTCGCGGAGCAAATCGTCGACGAGGCTATGGCGGCGCTACTGGGCAGTATGGGCGATCACGACGAGCGGCCCTCGATCGAGCGCTGGGCCGCGCTCTTTGAACATGTCGCCGAATTTCGGCGTTTGTACGGCGCATCGCTCAGCAAAAGGCAGCCCGTGGTTTGCGGCGAAGACGCGGTCCTGCTCTCGAACATGGTCGCCCAGCACCTGGTCCCGCTCCCCACATCGAGCGGCCTGGTCGCGACGCCGGCCGGCGGGATGTTCGTACACGTGATCACGTGGTGGCTGGAGAACGGGCGGCCGATGGCACCGTACGGGATCGCCACGCAGACGAGGCGGCCCGCCTCCGCCTTGATCACGGAGGACGACCGCTTGCCGGGCTTACACATCTCACCCATCCGGCGACGAACGCTGGATTTCAGGCAAAAGCGCAGGTCAGAGATTGTCGGTGCGCGCTGATACAACGGACGCGGAGGTTGCCGATGCGAGTCAAAGACCTGTCCAAGAGCGACCGGCCACGCGAACGGCTCATGTCCAGCGGTGCCGCCGCGCTGGCGGACCGCGAGCTGCTGGCCGTGCTGCTCGGCTCGGGATTTCGCGGGTCGAGTGCCCTGGATCTCGCCAGCCAGGTGATCAAGCACTGCGGAGATCTCGATGGCCTCCGCCGTTCGGACCCGCATCGGTTACTCGCCGTGCCCGGAGTGGGCCCCGCCAAGGCCGCGCGAGTCGCCGCGGCCTTCCATCTCGTACGCCGTGCGGACGCGTGGCCGGAGCGCGAGCGGATCACCAGCACATCCGACCTCGCCAACCACTGCGCCCCGCTGCTCCGGGGCCGCAAGCAGGAGCGGCTGGTCCTGGTCGTGTGCGACACCCGTGGCAGGGTGCTGAAGCATTCGATCCTGACCGAAGGCGCGTCCGACCACACGGCGGTGCCGATCCGGGAGGTGATCACGGAGGTGCTCACCGCGAGCGGAGCCATGTTCGGCCTCGCGCACAACCACCCGGCCGGCTCCCTCGAACCGAGCCAGTCCGACCTCGAGGCCACGGCCCAACTCATCCGAGCCGCCGAGACGGTGGGGCTACGGCTCCTCGACCACCTGATCATCACGGATGCCGCCTGGCGGCGAATCCCTACATAAATCAATTCCTCTAGGGACCATGAACCCACCGAACACCAAAGGGAATCATCCTGTGTATAGCGCCGAACTGCAGTTTTCCAAGGGACGGCCATGAGAATCTAATACCGCGGGTAGGCCGTTACGGACGTCAGCCGGCCATTACTCGCAGCGGCATGGTCCCTTGCCTCCGGAGGGCTCGGGACCATGCCCGACACTCGCACCGATCCCAGGCGAAGCCCGGCGCTCTTCGGCGGGCGTTCGGGCAGGCGCGTCGCCTGGAATCGCAAGGTGCGCCCCCGATGGCACCTGCGTTGTGCCATCACCTAGGGTG
This sequence comes from Nonomuraea sp. NPDC003201, assembly GCF_053590415.1. NCBI lineage: Bacteria > Bacillati > Actinomycetota > Actinomycetes > Streptosporangiales > Streptosporangiaceae > Nonomuraea > Nonomuraea sp. NPDC003201. The sequence continues at coordinate 24,690 of NZ_JBSFTC010000074.1, read as the reverse complement.
TCCGGTTCGCGCGCTCGGCGGCCAAAGCGCGAACCGGACACCTGTCCATCCTCCGCAGGCCCGCGGCAAGCGGTGAGAGCCTTATCCGTTGGGTGTGGCGTGGTGGGCAAGGCCATCCCGTACGGCATCCGTTGGGTGTGGCGTGGTGGGCAAGGCCATCCCGTACGGCATTTACGACCTGGCCTCCGGGAGCGGACAGGTCGACGTCGGCGCTGACCACGACACCGCCGCGTCCACCGTGGAGTCCATCCGCCACACCACCGATGTCATAGATGCCTGGCTGCGCGCCCACCCGACGTGCAGGTCATGTGCTGGGGACAGCTCGGGCGCCTACGCCGAAGCGATCCGCCGCGCATTGCCGGATGCCATCCAGATTGCTGATCGGTGGCACCTGCGGCACAGCTTCGGCGAGGCGGTTTGAAAGAAGTCACCGCCCACAGCGCCTGCTGGGCCAAGACTGGACCGCCCATGCAGAACGGGTAAGCACCTCTCTACCACTACATCGCCCAAGGCCGCGTCGAAGCCGATCGCCTGCCCATCTCCCCGCGCCGGTTTGCCAGGCTGCTGCTCACCCGTCCCGGCACCCTCAGCGAAGAGCACCGGAGCTTGCTGGACGGCCTCATCGTCGCCTGCCCGAAGATGGTCGACCGGACGGGACTCATCCGCGGTTTCGCCGATCTGCTCCGGCCACGCGAAGACAGTGCCGACCGTCTCGATGCGTGGATCGCCGCAGCCGACGCCACCGATCTGCCTCACCTGCACGCCTTCATCCGACAGCCTTGACCAGGCCCGCGATGCCGTCACCTTGCCCTTTCACAACGGTGCGACCGAGAGTGTGAACACCAAGACCAAGAGCATCATGTGACAGATGCACGGCCGTGGCGGGTTCGACCTTCTGCGCCACCGCATCCTGCTGCGATGGATCACCCAGCGCCACCACCGATTACGGGACAGAACCGTTGTTCCTACCGGCCCGTGCCGTCCAGCAGGCTAGTCCAGATAGCCAGCGCGCTTGCCTGGGTGTTCCAGAGACTTTCCTCGATCACCAGCTTTTGACGAAAGCGACGAGTCCTGCGGATGAAGTACAGGCCGCCGCTCTGGCACAGCTCGTAGAACGTCGGCTTACAAGCGCACGTGTAATCCCGGACTCTCACACGTACGGCGCGCGGCGACGAGGGATACCACTTGATGACGGCGTGATCGGGCTGTGGGTCCGGCACGTGGACCGCAATCTGGCAGCAGGGCCAGTCGAGGGGCTTGGGCACGGTTGAACAATACGTCTGGTCGTCTCCTCTCGTCTAGCGAGTAGGGACGCTCTGTCTATATAGACAGCACGATATGGGAGGTCTTGCACCTGTTGGTCTAAGTTGCAGGCGTGCTCGACTATGACGGGGACACCCACATCTACCTCCAGATCGCCGAGATCCTTCGGCAACGAGTCTCCGGGCTCGCGTCCGGACACCCGGTGCCGAGCGAGGCGGACATCCAGCAGGAGTTCGGCGTCGCCAGGACCACTGCCAGGCGGGCGGTGCACGTACTTCGCGAGGAAGGGCTTATCTACACCGTTCAGGGCGAAGGGACCTTTGTCGGCGGGCCAGATGAAGCACCTCGTAAGCAGCGGAAAGTCCCTCTATACCAACAGATCGCGACGGACATCGCCGAGCAGATCAAGGACGGACGTTTCTTGCCGCGGCGCTCCATACCGGGCGAGTCGGCGCTGGTGGAGCAGTATGACGTGGCCCGGGAGACCGTGCGGCGAGCTATGGCGCTCCTGCGGGAGCAAGGGTGGATCTACACGGTTGCGCAGCGCGGCAGTTACGTGTCGCCGACGGAGTCGTGGCCCCAGGGCTGACTGTGCTCGCCTGCTTGTATCCAGACGTCTACGCTGTGAGCATGCTCGACCGTGACGGGCCGGTCCCGATCTACGTACAGATTGCCGACCTGATCCAGGAGCAGATCGTCGGCGGGCGGTTGCGAGCCGGCGAGGCCGTGCCGAGTGAGGCGGCGTTGGAGGCGGGGTTCGGTGTCGCGCGATCGACCGCACGTAACGTGGTTCGGGAGCTGCGCGAGCGTCGTCTTGTCCACACCGTGCAAGGCGAAGGCACCTTTGTTGGGCCTATCGGTATTCCTCGGGTAAGGGCGAAGAGGGCCCGCTATCTGGATATTGCTCATGATATCGCTGCGAAAATCAGGCGCGGTAAGCTCCGGCCGAACTGTTCGCTATCGAGCGATGCGACCTTGATGCTGCGGCATGGGGTTGCCAGGGTCACGGTCCGGAAGGCCATTGCGCATCTCAGGGAGCAGGGCTGGGTGTTCACTGTTCCTTATAGAGGGACTTATGTGAATGAGCCCGGAAAGTGGCCCTCGAACGAGAGCGCCCGGTAGCCCCACTGCTCCTCGTGTCCCACTGCTCCTCGTGTCCCACTGCGCCTTCTGCCCTACTGCGCCTTGTGCCTCGCTGCGTCCCTGGTAGGTGCGGCGCCTCACTGGGTGAGGGAGGTCGTCGGGGGCGTGTTGCCGGCGGACTGGAGGAAGGTCGCGTTGCGGCTGGACCCAGTGAGCGACGCCAGGGACGGGGAACGGGCTGATACGACGGCAAGCGAGGGAACCCGATCTCCGCTCATACCACGGCGAACGGGGAAGGGATCTTCACCGCGGCTGCCCCAGCGAGTCGCCGGGGGCGTGTTGCCGGCGGACTGGAGGAAGGTCGCGTTGCGGCTGGACCCAGTGAGCGGCGCCAGGGACGGCGGACGGGCTGAAACGACGGCAAGCGAGGGAACCCGATCTCCGCTCATACCACGGCGAACGGGGAAGGGATCTTCACCGCGGCTGCCCCAGCGAGTCGCCGGAGGCGCGTTGCCGGCGGACTGGAGGAAGGTCGCGTTGCGGCTGGACCCAGTGAGCGGCGCCAGGGACGGCGGACGGGCTGAAACGACGGCAAGCGAGAGAACCGATCTCCCCTCATACCACGGCGAACGGGGAACGGATCTTCACCGCGGCTGCCCCAGCGAATCGCCGGAGGCGCGTTGCCGACGGACCGGAGGAAGGTCGCGTTGCGGCTGGACCCAGTGAGCGACGCCAGGAACGGCGGACGGGCTGAAACGACGGCAAGCGAGGGAACCGATCTCCGCTCATACGACGGCGGACGAGGGAAGGGATTTTCGCTGCGGCCGGCCCAGCGAGTCGCCGTGGCTGCCGGCAACCCCACTGCCGGTAAGTCCCCCTGCCGGCGAGTCGCCACCCAGCTGAGTTGCTTCGATTTCGTGGGGCGCCGGTTTTCTGTTGGCGTGGCGGTAAGGCCGGGGGTGGCGATCGAGGAGGTACGGCGGCCGGAGTCACCGATAGTGCTTCCCGGATAGCCGTCGGTTCTCGCGTCATGCTGGGTCCGTATGTTTAGAGCACGTATCCACCCTTCCACCAGACGTTTTCCTTGTGCAGGTCTGTACCGTTTCGTCTACGATCCGTACCGTGTTAGATCGCGAAGGTCCCGTGCCTATCTACAAGCAGGTCGCTGACCTGGTCCGCGATCAGATCGAGCGAGGTGAACTCCAAGCCGGCGATCCGGTGCCCAGCGAGGCGACGCTCGAGAAGGATTACGACATCGCGCGCACCACGGCCCGGCGGGTGGCTCGTGAACTGCGGGAGCAGGGGCTGGCGCACACCATTCAGGGCGAGGGGACGTTCGTCGGCCGGCCGGGGACGCCGCGCTCACCCAGGAAGGTGCCGCTGTATCAGCAGATCTCCACGGAGGTCTCCACGCGTATCGTCCAGGGCGAGCTCTCGCCGAACCGGGCTATTCCCGGCGAGAAAGTGATGATGCGGCAATACGGCGTAGCCAAGGTGACGGTGCGGCAGGCGGTGGCGCATCTCAGGGAGCAGGGATGGGTGTTCACCGTCCCTTATAGGGGCACTTTTGTGAATGGGCCGGAAAAGTGGCCCAGGAATAGGGATTCTTAATCCCCCTCCCATGTCAGGCCGCTTGTATATCATTGAGACGTGCTGGATCGCTCGGGGGGCACGTACCTCTATCTTCAGATCAGCGAAGTCCTCAAGTCACGCATAACCGGCAAGCTCTCCCCAGGGGATCTCGTGATCAGCGAGGCGGGGATCCAGCGGGAGTTCCGGGTGGCCCGGACCACGGCGCGGCGGGCGATTCGGGTGCTGCGCAACCAAGGGCTGGTCCACACTCGCCAAGGCGAGGGCACATTCGTCAGCTCCCCCGGCGAAGGGGCCGAGCAGATTCCGCTCTACCAGCAGATCGCCGACGAAATCAGGGAACGCATCAAGGCCGGCGAGCTGGCCGCGCACCGGCCGCTGCCGCGCGAGGTGACGCTGGTGCGCCAGTACGGCGCCGCCCGCGAGACCGTACGGCGGGCCATAGCGCTGCTGCGGGAGCAGGGATGGGTGTTCACCGTCCCACACCGCGGCAGTTACGTCGCACCCGAGGAGCGCCGGCCGCCTTCCTGATCCACGACGCGAAACCACAGGCACACCACCATGGTCAAGTCGTCCACCTCGTACCCCTGGCTCTTCCAGTAGCGGCGGTGGCCCTCGCGCCAGTGCTCCACCGAGCGGAAGCCCTCGCCTTCAGCCTGGGCGAACTCCCAGGTGACCGCCGCGAACGGGGTCAGCTCCACCCGCGTCATCTCTATCTCGGCCACCCGCGCACCCGCGTCGTCCACGAGGACCAGGCGCTCGCCGACGTGCTCCACCTCCTCGCCCTCGGCGTGGTAGTCGAGGGGCAGCAGACCGGCCGTGGCCGTTTTCTCGCCCGCCAAAGTAAGGTCGGTCAACTGGGTACGGAACGCGCCGGGCGTGCCCAACTCCAGAACCCTGAGTCCGTCGATGCGTGGCCACATAGAACGCATATTAGAAGACCGGGATGATGTCCTCCGGATCGATGAAGTCCACCTCTACGCCTTCCAGGTCCAGCTCGGGAATGGCGGGGAAGGCGATGCCCCAGCGTTCCACGATCGCGCGGATCCTGGCCATGGCCACGCGCCAGTTCTCCGCCTGTTCCTCGTACGACAGCACGCCCAGGCCCGCCTGCCTGGCGTGGTCCATGAGAACGCGATGGTTGGGCAGGAAGTACGGCGGCAGCTCCCAGAAACCCCCGGGCGGCTCCCAGAGAATCATGCTGAGGAACACGAAGCCCGCTCTGAGCTGGCGGGTGATGAGGGTGCGGGTCTCGTCGGTGAGCCCCGGCCATTCGTTCTCCAGAATGGTCATGCAGATTTGCAGATGGCGGGACTCGTCCCTGCCTATTCGCTGGAACATCTCGCTGAAGACCGGATGTTGAGTGCCCGACGACATTCCTCTGAACAGCGTCGAGGCGGCCATTTCCCCCATCATGAAGCTGGTGAAGAGGACCGGCAGCGAATATTTGCCGACGGCGGAGGTGTAGCCGGTCCAGTAGCGGCCGCCGTTGTGGTAGAGCCAGCCGATGTTGTTGTGGGCGGCCCTTTCGAGATCGTCCGACGGGGTCCAGTCGAGCGGGCCGCCGGGCCACAGTCTGGCGATGGTGCGCTGGCAGCATTCCTCGTGGTTCATCTCGTCACGGGTGATCGAGAAGAAGCACTTCCTGACCGGATCCTCTTCGTGTTTTTCGAAGGCCTGGATCGTGGCGCGGGCGAACACCGCCGGCCCCGACGCGTCGAAGTTCGCCAGGACCGCGAACCAGTACATGATTCCCAGCCGCTGCTCCCGGGTGAAGTCGTCCGGGTCCAGGCCGTCCCAGGGCAGGTCGGCGGGGTTCCAGACCACGCGCTTGGACTTCTCGTAGATCGCGGCGAGCTTCTCGGTCTCTACCCGCCACTCCATGGGATAGATGTTGGGCTGCGGGATCTCCGGCGCGGGCCAGAAACCGCCCTCTGGGATCGTGAGGTCCGCCATTGTTGTGACACCTCCTCTCCCATCCTGCGTGCAGGCGTCACGCCTTTCAAGTACGGGCACGCTGAGTGACGGCCACGCACACGAGCACGGCCAGCGCGGTGGCCACCGTGGCCGGGCCGAACCGCTCCCCCATCAGGAACCAGGCCCAGAGCAGGGTGAGAAGGGGCTGGGTGAGCTGCGTCTGCCCGGCCCGGGCGATGCCGCCCCGCGCCAGGCCCGCGTACCAGGGGATGAAGCCGAGGAACATCGAGATCAGCGACACGTACGCGAAGCCCGCTATCGCGTGGGGAGCCGGCGTGATGGGGGTGAGGAGGGCCAGCGCGACGGTCACGGGGACGGTGAGGGGGAGCGAGAGGACGAGGGTGTGGGAGATGACCTGCCAGCCCGGGGTCCGCCTGGACAGCCGCCCGCCCTCCGTGTAGCCGATCGCGGCCGACAGCAGCGCGCCCACCAGGAGCAGGTCGGGCCAGGTGGGCGTGCCCTGGTTCTGGGTGAGGGTGAAGGCCGTGATGGCCAGGGCTCCCGCCGCGCAGGCCACCCAGAAGAGCGGGCGGGGGCGTTCCGCCGCCCTGACGACGGCGCAGGCGGCGGTGGCGGCCGGGAGGAGGGCTATCACGACGGCGGCGTGCGACGTGCTGGCGCCCAGGGCCAGAGCCAGGCCGCTGAAGACGGGGAAGCCGAAGACCACACCCAGCGAGATGAGCGCGTACGACGGCCAATCCCGCCTATGCGGAATTATCGGGATTTTTGCAAATTTAAGGCAAATCAGCGCGATAAATCCGGCTATGCAGGCTCGGCCGATCGCCACCAGCCACGGATGGAAGCCCTCCATGGCATAAACGGTGGCGGGGAAGGAGCCGGAGAAGGCCAGAACGCCCAGGAAAGCTAGAGAGGTGCCTTGCGCGGCGCGATCCAGAACGGGAGGGAGTGCTACTCCATCGGGAGCAGTAGCGCTATTCTGTCTCTTCATGGACAACGATAGCAGTATCGCCCAGATCGCCGCGATTCTGCGCGAAGAGGCCGACCGGGCAGGCCCGGGGGCGCGGCTGCCGTCCAGCCGGGAGATCATGCGACGGCACAACGTCTCGCCCGTCACCGTGTCCAGGGCCATCGGACAGCTGGCCGCCGAGGGCAGGGTGGTCGCGCGGCCCGGCAGCGGGGTGTTCGTGACCCCTCAGGTGCCCGCCGCGCAGGAGGCGGTCGATCTCTCGTGGCAGACGGTGGCGCTCGGGGACCGGGTGGTCGACGAGGAGCCCGTGGCGACGCTGCTGGGGGCGGCGGCCGAAGGGGTCGTACCCCTCACCGGCGGCTATCTGCCGGCGGGCCTGCGGCCGGACAGGCAGCTGGGGGCCGCGGCGGCGCGGGCGGTACGCAGGCCGGACGCGTGGGCCATGCCGCCCTTGGCGGGGCTTCAGGAGCTGCGCAGGTGGTTCGCCAGGCAGACCGGGGGCGACGTGACCGCGGCCGACGCGCTGATCGTCAGCGGGGGGCAGGCGGCACTCACTCATGCGTTCCGGGCGCTGGCGGCCCCGGGCACGCCGGTGCTGGTCGAGACGCCCACCTACCCGGGCGCGCTCGCGGCGGCCAGGGCGGCCGGGCTGCGGCCCACGGCCGTGCCCGTCGACCGGGACGGCGTACGTCCTGAGCTGCTGGCCGAGGCGTTCGCCGTCACGGGGGCAAGGGTCTTCTTCTGCCAGCCCACCCTGCAGAACCCGACGGGGGCCACCCTGCCGGTGGAGCGCAGGGAGCAGGTGTTGCAGGTGGCCAGGGCGGCGGGGGCATTCGTGGTCGAGGACGACTTCGCGCGGTACCTGACCGAGCAGGCGCCGGCGTCCCTGGCCTCCATGGACCAGCACGGCACCGTCGTCCACGTGAGATCGCTGACGAAGATCCTGTCGCCGAGCATGCGGGTGGCGGCCGTGATCGCCAGGGGGCCGGCCGCGCGCCGGCTGCGGGCGAGCCAGCTCGTGGAGTCGTTCTTCGTGGCGCGGCCGCTGCAGGAGACGGCGCTGGAGTTCGTGGGGTCGCCGGCCTGGCAGCGGTATCTGGCGGCCGTGCACAGCGAGATCAGGACCAGGCGCGACGCCCTCGCTGCGGCGCTCGCCACCCACATGCCGCGGGCGGAGGTGCACCTGCTGCCCATCGGCGGGATGCACCTGTGGGTGCGCCTGCCCGCCGAGGTCGACGAGAACGCGCTGGTCGAGGCCGCCAGGCGGAACGGCGCGCTGGTGAGTCCGGGCAGGATGTACTACCCGTCGGAGCCGCCGGGGCCGAGGATCCGGGTGACGCACATCGCCGCCGCCCATCTGGCCGAGTTGCACGAGGGGGTGCGGCGACTCGCCGGGGCGTTGGCTGAGGTGACTCGGACCGGCTGAGGAAGCTCTGGGCGAGATCGGCGGCGAAGAGGGGTTCGCGTCGTCTCCAAGGGTCAAACACCGATACGGTGTAACTCGTGCCTTGTGGCATGGACGGCAGGCGAAGGAGCGGGCCGAGATGGCAGACGTAGGCGTCCGGGCGGCCCGGCGCGAGGATGTGCTCCAGGTTGCGAATTGTCAGATCCGCGCCTGGCGCTATGGCTATCGGGATTTCCTCCCCGAAGGGCCACTCGAGCAGATGACAGGCGCGGCGGCCGAGAAGATGTGGCTGCGCCAGTGGGACGAGGCGATCGTGGCCCCGCCCACCCCAAGGCACCGGGTGCTGGTGGCGGTGGAGACCATCCTCGACACCGAGGGCTTCCCCGCCCTCGGCGCGGGCGGCAGCGCCGCCCTGACCACCCCCCGGGGTGGCGAACGCGTGGTGGGGCTGGCCTCACACGCTCCCGCCGAGGATCCCGACCTGGATCCCACCGTGGTGGCCGAGATGCTGACGCTGCTGGTCGACCCCGATTTCGTACGCCGGGGCCACGGCAGCCGGCTGCTCAACGCGACCGTCGACTACCTGCGTGAGGACGGCTTCCGGCAGATCGTCACCTGGGTGTTCGCCGACAACTACGCGGTGCTGGGCTTCCTGGAGTCGGCCGGCTGGGGCGAGGACATGGCCGAACGCGTGCTCGACATGGGCCGTCCGATCCGGATGATCAGGCTCACGACGGACATCAGCTAGAGGACGAACGACAGACATGGCAACCCCTGGCCAGTGGATCGCGGGCGCCCGCCCGCGCACCCTCCCGAACGCCGTAGTGCCCGTCATGGTGGGCACGGGCGTGGCGATCGGCGAGGGCGGCTTCGTATGGTGGCGGGCGGTATTGGCGCTGTTCGTGGCGCTGTCGCTGCAGATCGGCGTCAACTACGCCAATGACTACAGCGACGGCGTCCGCGGCACCGACGACCAGCGGGTCGGCCCGATGCGGCTGGTGGGCTCGCGGGCGGCGAGCCCGCGTGACGTGCTGGTCGCCGCGCTGGGCTGCTTCGCGGTCGCGGCGGTGCTGGGGCTGATCCTGGTCGTCGTCACGCGGGCGTGGTGGATCCTGCTGGTGGGAGCGGCGTGCATCGCGGCCGCCTGGTTCTACACCGGCGGCAAGCGCCCGTACGGCTACCGCGGGCTCGGCGAGATAGCCGTGTTCGTGTTCTTCGGGATCGTCCCCGTGGTGGGCACGGCATATGTGCAGACGGAGTCGCTGAGCTGGCCGGCGTTCTTCGCCTCGATCCCGGTGGGGCTGCTCTCGTGCTCGATGCTCGTGGTCAACAACCTGCGCGACGTCGGCACGGACGGCCAGGCCGGCAAGCGCACGCTGGCCGTGGTGCTGGGGGCCGAGCGCACCAGAGCGCTCTATGTGGCCTGCCAGGTGGTGCCGTTCGTGGTGGCGCTGGCGATGGTCCCGGTGACGCCGTGGGCCGCGCTCGTGCTGCTGGCCGCGCCGCTGGCGATCCCCCCGATCAGGACCGTGCTGGGCAAGGCCGTCGGCCCCGCGCTGATCGCGGTGCTGCAGCAGACGGGCAAGCTGCAGATGGCGTACGGGCTCCTGTTCGCCGTGGGGCTGGCGATCGTCTTCTAAGCTTGGGCGTGTGAAGGACTTCATCGCGGGGCTGCCCAAGTGCGAGCTGCATCTGCACATCGAGGGCACACTGGAGCCCGAGCTCAAGTTCGAGCTGGCCGGTCGTAACGGCCTGGAGCTGCCGTACTCGTCCGTCGAGGAGATGCGGGCCGCCTACGCCTTCGACAGCCTGCCGTCCTTCCTCACGGTCTACTACGAGGGCATGCAGGTCCTGCGGACCGAGCCCGACTTCTACGACCTGGCCATGGCCTACCTGCGCAAGGCCGCCGAGCAGAACGTCCGCTATGCCGAGATCTTCTTCGATCCGCAGGCCCACACCTCGCGCGGCGTGCCGTTCGACGTGGTGATCCGCGGGCTGCGGCGGGCGCTGATGGACGCGGAGGCGCGCCTCGGGGTGCGGGCGCAGCTCATCATGTGCTTCCTGCGTGACTTCCAGGCCGAATACGCGATGGCGACGCTGCTGGAGTCGCTGCCGTACAAGGAGTGGATCGCGGGCGTCGGGCTCGACTCCGACGAGAAGGGCAACCCGCCGGTCAAGTTCGCGGCCGTGTACGAGCGCGCCAGGCAGGAGGGCTACCTCCTGACCATGCACTGCGACGTCGACCAGGAAAACTCGGTCGAGCACATCCGCCAGGCCGTCGAGGACATCGGCGTCAACCGCATCGACCACGGCGTCAACATCCTGGAGGACCAGCGGCTCGTGGGGGTCGTCCTGGAGCGGGGCATGGGGCTGACCTGTTGCCCGATCTCCAACGGCTACGTCACCGACTCGATGAAGGCCGAGGGCATCCGCAAGCTGATGGACCTGGGCGTGCGGGTGACGATCAACTCCGACGATCCCGCCTATTTCGCCGGTTACGTGGGGGAAAACCTCGAGGCGCTGCAGGGCGCGCTCCAGCTCAACCGCGAGGAGCTGGCCCAGCTCGAACGGAACGCCTTCGAGATCACCTGGCTCCCCCGGCACCTCAAGGACGCCTATCTGGCCGAGGTGGACGCGTACGTCGCCGCGACCGGCTGACCCATCCTCAATCGGGAAAGCGGGAAAGCGGGAAATGGTCACGGCGCACGAAAGTTAAGCTGACGCGGTGCCCGATCGGTGTGCTCCCCAAAAGGGAATGTCATGGTGAATTATGCCCGCATAAGTCGGGATTTCTCCGCTCTGGGCGTCGAGCCGGGGCAGGTCGTACTGCTGCATTCCTCACTCAGCAGCATCGGCCGGGTCGAGGGCGGGGAGCACACGGTGGTCGCGGCCCTCAGGGAGTCGCTGGGGCCGGACGGCACGCTCACCGTGCCCACCGGCACCTCGGCCAACTCCGACACCTCCCCGGTCTACCGCGCCGCCGTGGCCGGGATGTCGCCGGAGGAGACTGCGGCCTTCCGGTCGAGGATGCCCGCCTACGACCCCGGGTCCACCCCGTCCGTACGGATGGGCCGGATCCCCGAGTGCGTCCGCACCGCACCGGACGCCCGCCGCAGCGCGCACCCGCAGACGTCCTTCGCCGCCGTGGGCCCGCAGGCGGCGCACATCATCGGGGATCACGCCCGCGACTGTCTCCTGGGCGAGCGATCCCCGCTGGCCAGGCTCTACGAGGCCGGCGCCCTCGTCCTGCTGCTCGGCGTCGGCTACGACAGGTGCACCGCGTTCCACCTGGCCGAATACCGCTACCACCCGGACCCGCCGCGCCGCAGCTACCGCGCCGTGGTGGACGACGGGGAGGGGCGGGCGTGGTGCGAGTTCGAGGATGTGCGGGTGGACGACAGCGACTTCGCGCGCCTGGGGGCCGACTTCGAGCAGGCCGTCGACGTACGGTGTGGGCCGGTCGGCGCGGCGCGGGCCCGCTTGTTCCCGCTGGCCGCCGCCGTCGACTACGCCGCCGCCTGGTTCGCCGCCAACCGCACCCCTGACCACGGACGGCGCCCGTAGCCTGCCTAGTGGCGCATCACCACGCGAGGCGCGATCTCGATGCCCAGCTCCCGCTCGTGCTCCACCAGCGCGCGCAGCTCCGGGCCCCACTCCTGCTCGGGCAGCACCGAGAAGCCGTGCCGCGTGTACCACGGCGCGTTCCAGGGCACGTCGCGGTAGGTCGTCAGCGTCACGGCAGGCGCCCCGGCGGCCCGCGCGTGGTCGAGCACCGCCGTGACCAGCCGACCGCCGATGCCCTGGCGCATGTGGCCGGGATGCACGGCGAGCTGGTCCAGGTGCAGGTTGCCGTCCACCCACCCGATCAGCGCGAACCCCGTGGGAGGCGTCCCCTCGACCAGGACCCTGAGGGGGTCGTCGACCTCTTCGATCATGGTGGTGCCGGGCGGGAAAACGATGTCGACCTGCTCGAAGAGCTTGTCCGCCGCCAGCTCGATCGCGGTCAGCCCGGGGAGCTCACCTGCTTCGGCCCATCGCACCATGCCGACACGATCTCATGGTGGAGCCGGATCCCGCCGCTCATATTTTAATGTTGATGATCGTAAGGCCCGGCTGTGCGGAGCCGGAACCCTCTCCTCACGACGTGCCCGCGACCGTACGGTTGTGGGCACGTCGTGTGCGGCCCCTACCGGGGCCAGGAAGGTCAGAGGTCAGAGGTCAGAGGTCGAGGAGCGGCTCGAGGCCCACGGTGAGGCCTGGGAGCTCGCGTACGCGGCGCACCCCGAGCAGGACGCCCGGCGTGAACGACGCCCTGGTCATCGAGTCGTGCCGGATCGTGAGGATCTCGCCCTCACCGCCCAGCAGCACCTCCTGGTGCGCGATGAGCCCGGACAGCCGCACGGAGTGCACGGGGACACCGCCGACGTCGGCGCCGCGGGCGCCGTCGAGCGCGGTGCTCGTGGCGTCGGGCATCTGGCCGAGCCCCGCCTTGGCGCGCGCCTCGGACACCAGCTCCGCCGTGCGGCGGGCCGTGCCGGACGGCGCGTCGGCCTTGTTGGGGTGGTGCAGCTCGACGATCTCGACCGATTCGAAGTAGCGGGCGGCCTGCTGCGCGAAGTGCATCATGAGCACGGCCGCGATGCCGAAGTTGGGCGCGATCAGGCAGTGCGTGCCCGGCGACTCGGCCAGCCAGCCGCGCACGGTCTCCAGCCGCCCCTCGTCGAACCCGGTCGTGCCCACCACCGAATGGATGCCGTGCCGGATCGCCCATTCGAGGTTGCCCATGACGACATCGGGATGGGTGAAGTCGACCACCACCTCGGCGCCTTCGAGGCCCTCGATGGGGTCGTCCTTGTCGATCGCGGCCACCAGCTCCATGTCGGAGGCCGCCTCGACCGCCTTGCACACTTCGACGCCGACGCGCCCGCGGGCGCCCAGCACACCTACCCTGATCACAGGCCAACCCTATACCAGCGGGAAAACCCGCCCATGGGACCGCCGGCTCACTGTCGTGGCCGTTCAGGACCCATGTGGCGGGTTCATCCCTATGGGCGGACGGCCTCGGTGAAGTCCTTGTCACCGTACGGGCCGATCACGGCGAGCGTGAGCGGCCGCTTGAGCACGTCCCGAGCCACCTCGTCGATCTCGTCGGGAGTGACCGCCTCGATGCGTGCCAGCACCTCGTCCACCGACATCAGCTCGTCGTAGACGAGCTCGTTCTTGCCGATGCGCGACATGCGCGAGCCGGTGTCCTCCAGGCCGAGCACGAGCCCGCCGCGCATCTGGCCCTTGCCGCGCATGATCTCGTCGGCGCTCAGGCCGTCGGCCACCACCCTGGACACCTCGTCCCGGCAGATCTTGAGCACGTCGTCGATCTTCGACGGCAGGCAGCCCACGTAGATCCCGAACTGGCCGGTGTCGGCGTAGGCGGAGGTGTAGCTGTAGGCGGAGTAGGCCAGGCCGCGCTTCTCCCTGATCTCCTGGAAGAGCCGGGACGACATGCCGCCGCCCAGCGCCGCGTTGAGCACGCCCAGCGCGAACCTGCGGTCGTCCGTACGGGACAGGCCGGTCGTGCCGAGCACCAGGTTGGCCTGCTCGGTCGGCCGGTCGAGCACCCGCACGCCGGAACGCATCTCGGCCCCGGGACCGCTGGTGCGCGGGGCCGCGAACTCGGCCGGGCCGCCCAGCGCGCCCGCCCGCTCGTATGCCCTGGTGACCAGCTCGACGACCTCTTCGTGCCGGATGTTGCCCGCGACGGACACGACCGTGCGGCGCGGCCGGTAGTAGCGGTGGTAGTACTCGGCGATCCGCTCGCGCCCGAGGGCGTTGATCGACTCGACCGTGCCCAGGATGGGCCGGCCGATGGCCGAGTCGCCGTAGAGCGCGGCGGCGAACTGCTCGTGCACCACGTCAGAAGGGTCGTCGTCGTGCATGGCGATCTCTTCGAGGATCACGCCGCGCTCGGACTCGACGTCCTCCTCGGTCACCAGCGAGCTGGTCACCACGTCGGCCAGCACGTCGACCGCGACCTGCAGGTCCTCGTCGAGCACGCGTGCGTAGTAGCACGTGTACTCCTTGGCGGTGAAGGCGTTGATCTCACCGCCGATGCCCTCGATGGAGGCGGAGATCTCCATGGCGTCGCGCGTCGGGGTGCCCTTGAACAGCAGGTGTTCGAGGAAGTGGGTGGCCCCCGTGTGCTCGGGGGCCTCGTCACGCGAGCCGATGCCGACCCACATGCCGACCGCGACGCTACGCACGGTCGGCATGGTCTCGGTCACCACGCGCAGCCCACCTGGGAGGACGGTGCGCCTCACCACCCCGGCTCCGTCCCGGCCGGGGTGCAACGTGGTGGTCGTCACGAGTTCCGGTCGTCCCCGTCGGCGCTGCTGCCGCGCGTGCGGACGCGGGTGCGGGTGCGGCGGGGCCGCTCCGCCTTCTCCTCGGCGGGCGCGGCGGCCTCCTCGGCCAGCGGGGCCTCGGCGTCGTCGGCGCCCTCGGCGGCGGGCGCAGCGGCGGCCCCAGCACCGGCCTTCGCCTCCTTCTCCGCGGCCTCCTTCTCGATGACCTCGACGGGCACCAGCGAGAGCTTGCCCCGGGCGTCGATCTCGGCGATCTCGACCTGGATCTTCTCGCCGACGCTCATGACGTCCTCGACGTTCTCGATGCGCTTGCCGCCGTGCAGCTTGCGGATCTGGGAGACGTGCAGCAGGCCGTCCTTGCCGGGCAGGAGCGAGACGAACGCGCCGAAGGCCGCGATCTTGACGACCGTGCCGATGTAGCGCTCACCGACCTCCGGCATGTGCGGGTTGGCGATGGCGTTGATCGCCGAACGGGCCGCCTCGGCCGACGGGCCGTCGGTGGCGCCGATGTAGATCGTGCCGTCGTCCTCGATGGTGATCTCGGCGCCCGTGTCGTCCTGGATCTGGTTGATCATCTTGCCCTTCGGGCCGATGACCTCGCCGATCTTGTCGACCGGGACCTTGATGGTGATGATGCGCGGCGCGGTCGGGTTCATCTCCGCCGGAGAGTTGATCGCCTCCTGCATCACGTCGAGGATCGCCAGGCGCGCGCCCTTGGCCTGCTTGAGAGCGGCCGCGAGCACGCTCGCGGGGATGCCGTCGAGCTTGGTGTCGAGCTGCAGGGCGGTGATGACGTCCTTGGTGCCGGCGACCTTGAAGTCCATGTCGCCCATGGCGTCCTCGGCGCCGAGGATGTCGGTCAGGGTGACGTACGTGTCGCCCTCGCCGATCAGGCCCATCGCGATGCCCGCGACCATCTCCTTGAGCGGCACACCCGCGTCCAGCAGCGCCATCGTGGACGCGCAGACCGAGCCCATCGAGGTGGAGCCGTTGGAGCCGAGCGCCTCGGAGACCTGGCGGATGGCGTACGGGAACTCCTCGCGGGTCGGGAGCACCGGGATCAGCGCCCGCTCGGCCAGCGCGCCGTGGCCGATCTCGCGGCGCTTGGGCGAGCCCACCCGGCCGGTCTCACCGGTGGAGTAGGGCGGGAAGTTGTAGTTGTGCATGTAGCGCTTGGTCCGCTCAGGGTTGAGCGTGTCGATGACCTGCTCCATGCGCAGCATGTTGAGCGTGGTGATGCCCATGATCTGGGTCTCGCCGCGCTCGAACAGCGCCGAGCCGTGCACCCGGGGCACCACGTGGACCTCGGCCGAAAGGGCGCGGATGTCCTTGGTGCCGCGGCCGTCGATGCGGATGCCCTCGTTGACGACCCGCTCGCGCATGAGCTTCTTCATCACCGAGCGGAACGCGGCGGAGATCTCCTTCTCGCGCCCCTCGAACTCGGGCAGGAGCTTCTCGGCGGCCAGCGCCTTGACCTTGTCCAGCTCGTTCTCGCGCTCCTGCTTGCCCGCGATGGTCAGCGCTGCGGTCAGCTCGGTCTTCACCGCGGCCTCGACCGCGGCGTAGACGTCCTCCTGGTAGTCGAGGAAGACCGGGTATTCGGCCGTCTCCTTGGCCGCGACCTGCGCGATGCGCGACTGGGCCTCGCACAGCACCTTGATGAACGGCTTGGCGGCGTCCAGGCCCTGCGCGACGGTCTCCTCGGTGGGCGCGACGGCCCCGTCGGCGACCAGCTTCAGCGTGTCCTTGGTGGACTCGGCCTCGACCATCATGATCGCGACGTCGCCGTCCGCGAGCACGCGGCCCGCGACGACCATGTCGAACGTGGCCCGCTCCAGCTCGTGGTGCGTCGGGAAGGCCACCCACTGGCCGTCGATCAGGGCGACGCGCACGCCGCCGATCGGGCCGGAGAACGGCAGCCCGGCGAGCTGGGTGGACAGCGACGCGGCGTTGATCGCCACCACGTCGTAGAGGTGGTCGGGGTTGAGCGCCATCACCGTGGCGACGACCTGGATCTCGTTGCGCAGACCCTTGACGAACGACGGGCGCAGCGGCCGGTCGATCAGGCGGCAGGTGAGGATCGCGTCCTCGGAGGGACGGCCCTCACGCCGGAAGAACGAACCGGGGATGCGGCCCGCGGCGTACATGCGCTCTTCGACGTCGACGGTGAGCGGGAAGAAGTCGAAGTTCTCCTTCGGGGACTTCGACGCGGTGGTGGCTGAGAGCACCATCGTGTCGTTGTCGAGGTAGGCGACGGCGGAGCCTGCCGCCTGGCGCGCGAGACGACCGGTTTCGAACCGGATCGTACGCGTGCCGAATGAGCCGTTGTCTATGACGGCTTCAGCGGTGTGGACACCCTCCACGGGGGACCTCCTTGTGGTCGGTCTCCCGCGCCCTTTTTCTCACCGGCACCCTCGTTAGGTGCAGCGCCGGTCTTCGATCGAAGCGCCCGGTCTCACTGTCAAATTCCTACCGGAAGCCACTACCGAGGACCGGCCCGCAGGCGTCGCGGGTCGCATGGTGCTGAACGGACGCGGGGGCTGTGTGTCTCGGATCTTCAGTTGTAGGTCAGATGTGACAACGTATCCACATCGCCACATATCCGACCATATGGCTCTACCCATATGAGAAGGGAGCGGCGCGTTCGCCGCTCCCTTCTATGCTATCGGCGCAGGCCGAGCCGCTCGATGAGCGACCGGTAGCGCTGGATGTCGACCTTCTGCAGGTACTTCAGCAGGCGGCGCCGGCGACCGACGAGCAGAAGCAGGCCACGACGGCTGTGGTGGTCGTGCTTGTGCGTCTTCAGGTGCTCGGTGAGCTCGCTGATGCGCTTGCTCAGCAGTGCGATCTGCACCTCGGGCGACCCGGTGTCGCCTTCGGCCGTCGCGTATTCGCCGATGATGGACTTCTTGGCAGCGGTGTCGAGGGACACGGCTCTCCTTTGAGCTACGGGCACGCGTGAACGATGATGAAAGATGCGAACGACCGTGCGTACCTACAGTCGCCGCGTGAAGGCCGTCATGGGCAGCGCGCAGCGGCGCCGCTACTGAGCCGACATGCAAGGTTACCACTTCACGCGCAGTGCTCGGGCGCTGCTTTCCCGGCCTTTATCCGCGTCACGATTTCGCGGATTTCAGCTCGTGAGGCGGCGGGCGGCGTCGACATCGGCGTGAATCTGCTCGATCAACGCCTCGATGGAGTCGAATCGCGTGTTGCCACGTAGCCGGGCATGGAATTCGACCGCCACATGCACCCCGTAAAGCTCTAGATCATCCCGATCAAGCGCATAAGCCTCGACTGTCCGCGGCACTCCCTCGAACGTTGGATTCGTACCGACCGAGATCGCCGCCGGCCACCGCTCCCCCTGGTAGAGCGCGGGCAGATTGGCCATCGGCACGCACTCCAGCCACCCCGCGTAGACCCCGTCGGCCGGGATGGCGGTGTGCTGGGCGGTCTCGACGTTCGCCGTCGGGAAGCCGAGCTGGCGTCCGCGCTGGTAGCCGCGTACGACGACGCCTTGCACCCGGTGCGGCCGCCCGAGTTGCTCACTGGCGCCCTCGACGTCGCCCGTGACGATCCGCGCGCGGATCGAGGCCGAGGAGACGGCGTCGAGCAGGGGCACGGCCTCCACCTCGAAGTCGTACTTGTCGCCCAGCGTCCGCAAAGTCTCGACATCCCCGCTGGCCTCGTGGCCGAACAGGAAGTCCTCGCCCACCACGACGACGGCCGCCGCCAGCCGCTCGGCCAGCACGGCCTGGACGAAGTCGTCCGGGCTCGTCCGCGACAGGTCGAGCGTGAACTCCACCACGTCGATCTCGTCCACCCCCAGCCCGGCCAGCAGCTCGGCCCTGCGCCGCGGGCTGGTGAGCCGCAGCGGATGCGTCCCGGGCCGCACGACCTCGTCGGGGTGCGGCTCGAACGTGACGGCCACGCTGCGCAGCCCCCGCTCGCGGGCGATGGCGACAGCGCGTTCGACCACCCGCCGGTGCCCGCGGTGGACCCCGTCGTACACGCCGATGGTGACGACAGACCTTCCCGAACCCTGCACGCTAGGCCCCATTCGCTTGTGGCGGATCAATCCCCCACAAGCCTGCCACGCGCGTCACCGTTCGCTCCAATCGAGGGCGATAGGATCGGGCATCATGCCTCGTTACGCGCTTCTGATCCTGCCTGCCTTCAACCGGGTCTACGGGGAGAGCTCCATCCGGCTGACCAGGAGTGAGCTGGCGGTCTTCAGCAGGTACGGCTTGGACGGGAAGGTCCTCGCCAGCGAGGAGACCACAGTCGGCGGTGTGCCGTATGTGACGTTCGAGACATCCGAGCCGCTGAGGCAGCCGGATATTTCTCTTTTGTCGAATCTTTCCTCTGTTTATGCGATTTTCGGGGTTGAAGGAGAGCTGCTCCGGCCGCTCTCCATGTCGTCGCTCGACCGGCTGAGCAGCGACCTGATCACCATCCAGAAATACGCCGGAAAGACCAACGAGCACTTCACCAAGCTGCTGCTCAACGTCACCCTGCTGGCCGGGGCCAAGGGGCTGGGCGAGCGGCTCTCGGTCTTCGACCCGCTGTGCGGGCGCGGCACGACGCTCAACCAGGCCCTCATGTACGGCTACGACGCGTACGGGCTCGACGTCGACGGCAAGGACTTCGAGGCGTACTCCGGGTTCATCAAGACCTGGCTGCGCAACAAGCGGCTCAAGCACACCGCCGAGACCGTGCCGGTGCGGCGCGAGCGGGCACTGGTCGGGCGGCGGCTCAACGTCACGTTCGGGCTGTCGAAGGAGGCGGTCAAGGCCGGCGACGTGCAGCACCTGGCCGTGGTCAACGCCGACACCCTCAAGAGCAGGGACTTCTTCAAGCCACGTTCGTTCGACGCCCTGGTGACCGACACCCCCTACGGGGTCCAGCACGGCAGCAAGGGCGGCGGCGGGCTGTCGCGCAGCCCGATGGAGCTGCTGCGACAGGCCGTGCCCGGCTGGGCCGAGCTGCTGCGCCCCGGCGGGGCCATGGGGATCTCGTGGAACACCTACGGCGGCAAGAGCTCGGAGCTGGCCCAGATCCTCGAGGGGGCGGGGCTCCAGGTGATGGACTACCCCGACTTCGAGCACTGGGTCGACCAGGCGATCGTCCGCGACATCATTGTCGCCCGCAAACCCGCATAACCCCTTACGAAGCCCTCAGAGGGGTCTAGGAGACGAAGACGGCGAGGGGTTTGGCCACTCGGCCCTGCTCCTCCACCAGCGCCAGCAGGTCGCCCTCAGGCCCGAACACGCCGATCGGCCCCTTGCCCAGCCCGGCGGCCGCCAGCCGCCCCCCGTGCCCGATGACGCGGGCCTCCTCGGCCGTCACGTCCCGGCGCGGGAAGGCCGCCGCCACCGCCTCGCCGATGGGCAGGATCACGCACTCCTCGGCGAGCTGGTCGATGGTCCTGGCCAGCGACAGGCCGTAGGGCCCCACGCGGGTCCGCCGCAGCGTCGTCAGATGCCCTCCGACCCCGAGCGCCGCGCCCAGGTCGCGGGCCAGCGCGCGGATGTAGGTGCCGCTGGAGCAGGTCATGACCGCGTCCACGTCCACGACGTCGTCGTGCGCCCGGATGTCGAGCACGTCGAACGTCCGCACGGTGACGGGCCGGGCCCGCAGCTCGACCTCCTCGCCCGCGCGGGCCATCTTGTAGGCGCGCTGCCCGTTCACCTTGATGGCGCTCACCTGCGGCGGGATCTGCATGATCTCCCCGGTGAGCGCCGCGACGCCCTTGTGGATCTCGGCCGCCGTGACGCCGGACGCCGGGGCCGTGGCGATGACCTCGCCCTCGGCGTCGTCGGTGTTCGTGCTCACGCCGAGCCTGATCGTGGCCTCGTACACCTTCTCGGTCAGCGTCAGGTGGCCGAGCAGCCTGGTGGCCTTCTCCACGCCGACCACCAGCACGCCCGTCGCCATCGGGTCGAGCGTGCCCGCGTGTCCCACACGGCGGGTGCCCGCGATGCGCCGCATCTTGGCCACCACATCGTGGGACGTCCACTCGCCCGGCTTGTCGACGATGATCAGCCCGCTCTCGACCATCCAACCTTCCCAAGTTCGCGCCGGAAGGCGTCCATGGTCGCCTCCACGGTCTCGTGCGAGGTGTAACCGGCCGCGTTGTGGTGCCCGCCGCCGCCCAGGGCCGCGCACACGGCCCCGACGTCGGCGTTGCCCTTGGATCGGGTGGACACCTGCCAGTCGCCCTGGTCGTCCTCCTTGAGCACGACCGCGACCTCGGCCTCGTCCGTGCGCCGGACGATGTCGATGATGCCTTCCAGCTCCGCGTACGGGAGCCCGTGCGCGGCCCGGTCGACCCGCGTCACGTACGTCCAGACCAGCCCGTCCTCCAGCGCCGCCCGGTCGAGGGCGGCGGCCAGCACCTTGAGATAGCCGAACGGGGAACGGTCCCACAGCTCACGGGCGATCTCGTCGGTGCGCAGCCCGGTCGCCACCAGCCTGGCCGCCATCTGGTGCACGGCGGGCGTGGTCGAGGAGTGCCGGAACGACCCCGTGTCGGTCACCAGCCCGGTGTAGAGGCAGACGGCGATGTCGCGGTCGAGCCCTCCGCCGAGCCGGTACATCAGCTGCTCGGCCAGCATGGCCGTCGCGGCGGCCGTGGAGTCGATGAGGCTGAGCGTGCCGAACCCCTCGTTCGAGGGGTGGTGGTCGACGACGATGACCTCGCGGGCCCTGGCGGTGTTCTCGCGCAGGAGCCCGAGGCGTTCGAACGTCGATACGTCGAAGGTGATCATCAGGTCCGGCGCCGCGGGATAGTCCGCCGGCGGCACCAGCATGTCCTGGCCGGGCAGGAAGCGCAGCAGCCGCGGCACCACGAAGTGGTGGTCGCCGAACGACGCGACGACCCGCTTGCCCAGCGACCGCAGCACGAACCCCACGGCCAGCATCGACCCGAGGGCGTCGCCGTCGGGCGTCACGTGACAGGCCAGCGCGATCTCGTCGGCCCGGCCGATCAGCCGCAGGGCCCGGTCCCATGCGGCCTCGGGGATCGCGCCGCCGGTGACCGTACGGGAGTCCGCACGGAACGGGCGATCCGCCCTGTCGCGCACGTCGGGCGTCACGCCTGGTCGTCCTCGCTCAGGTCCGCTTCGCCCTCCTCGGGCTTGCGGTAGGGGTCGGACTCTCCGGCGTAGGAGGCGTTCTCGGCCCGGCGCGCCACCTCCGCGTCCCGGGACCGGGCGGCGGTGATCAGGTCGTCGAGGTGACGCGCGGAGTCGGGCAGCGGGTCGTGCTTGAACGTCAGCGTCGGGGCGAAGCGCACGCCGGTCTGGCGGCCCACCTCGGAGCGGATGATCCCCTTGGCGCTCTCGAGGGCGGCCGCGCTGTCGGACCGCTCGGCCTCGGAGCCGTACACGGTGTAGAACACGGTCGCCTCGCGCAGGTCGGCGGTGACGCGCGTGTCGGTCACGGTGACGAAGCCCAGGCGCGGGTCCTTGATCCGGCGCTCCAGCATCTCGGCGACGATCTGCTGGATGCGGTCGGCGAGCTTCCGCGCTCGTGCGGCATCCACCATGTTCGCTCCCCCTCACGCACGATCTGGCCGTGCAGTCGTTCAATCTTCGTCGTTGTAGAGCCGGTGCCTGGCCGACAGCAGCTCGATCTCCGGGCGGAAGGCCACCATCCGCTCGCAGGCGTCCATGATCTCGTTGCAGTTACCCGCGGAGGAGGAGACCACCGCGACGCCGACCTCGGCCCTGCGGTGCAGGTCGAGATGGCCGACCTCGGCCACCGCGATGCTGGGATAACGGCGCTGCAGCTCGGCGATCAGCGGCCGTACGACAGAGCGCTTCTGCTTCAGCGACCTGACGTCGCCGAGCAGGATGTCCAGGGTCAGAGCACCCACATACATCGTTGGCAACCACCGCTTGATCTGGTGTGGTGAACGCACGCCCGGCCTGCTGCGGTGGGGACCAGGCCAGGACGTGCGAGAGGCGCCCGGCGGATCTCCCGCCGGGCGCCGCGCCGCGCGTTAGTCTCGCGGCTTCTCCCGCATCTCGAAGGTTTCGATGACGTCGCCTTCCTTGAGATCGTTGTAGCCGATGCCGATACCGCACTCGAAGCCCTCGCGGACCTCGGTGACATCGTCCTTCTCCCGCCGCAGCGAGGAGACGGTGAGGTTGTCGGTCACGACGACACCGTCGCGGATGAGGCGGGCCTTGCTGTTGCGCACGATCCGGCCCGAGCGGACCAGCGAACCGGCGATGTTGCCGATCTTCGGCACCTTGAAGATCGCGCGGATCTCCGCCGTGCCCAGCTGGACCTCTTCGAACTCGGGCTTGAGCATGCCCTTGAGCGCCGCTTCGATTTCCTCGATCGCCTGGTAGATGACCGAGTAGTAGCGGATGTCGACGCCCTCGCGCTCGGCCAGGTCGCGCGCCCGGGGCTCGGGGCGGACGTTGAAGCCGATGATGACCGCGTTGTCGTCGGCCACGGCCAGGTTGACGTCGTACTCGGTGATCGCGCCGACCGCGCGGTGCAGGACACGGAGCCTGACCTCGTCGCCGACGTCGATCTTGAGCAGAGCGTCTTCCAGGGCCTCGACCGAACCGGACACGTCACCCTTGATGATGAGCTTGAGCTCGTCGACGCTGCCCTTCTCGAGGTCCTTGAAGATGTCCTCGAGGCTGCGGCGACGGCTCGACTTCGCCATGTCGGCGCTGCGCTTGCGCGCCGCGCGCTGCTGGGCGATCTGGCGGGCCATCCGGTCGTCGGTGACGACGATGAAGTTGTCACCGGCGCTCGGCACGGCCGTCAGACCCATCACCAGGACGGGACGGGACGGCGTGGCCTCATCGACCGGCTCGCCGTTGTCGTCGAGCAGCGCCCGGACGCGGCCGAAGG
Organism: Nonomuraea sp. NPDC003201; assembly: GCF_053590415.1. Lineage (NCBI taxonomy): Bacteria > Bacillati > Actinomycetota > Actinomycetes > Streptosporangiales > Streptosporangiaceae > Nonomuraea > Nonomuraea sp. NPDC003201. The sequence goes on along the minus strand of NZ_JBSFTC010000074.1, from coordinate 1,208 downwards.
CCTCGCCACAGACGATCGAGTCGCCGACGCGCAGCGTGCCGCGCTGGACCAGGACGGTCGCGACGGGGCCGCGGCCACGGTCGAGGTGAGCCTCGATCGCGATGCCCTGGGCGTCCATCGTCGGGTTGGCCCGCAGGTCGAGCTCGGCGTCCGCGGTCAGCAGGATGGCCTCGAGGAGGTTGTCGATGCCCGTGCCGTTCTTCGCCGAGATGTCGACGAACAGCGTGGAACCGCCGTACTCCTCCGCCACCAGACCGTACTCGGTGAGCTGGGCCCGCACCTTGTTGGGGTCGGCGCCCTCCTTGTCGATCTTGTTGACCGCGACCACGATCGGCACGTCGGCCGCCTGGGCGTGGTTGAGAGCCTCGATCGTCTGCGGCTTCACACCGTCGTCGGCCGCGACCACCAGCACCGCGATGTCGGTGGACTTGGCGCCTCGGGCACGCATGGCGGTGAACGCCTCGTGACCCGGGGTGTCGATGAAGGTGATCTTCCGGTCGATGCCCTCGTGCTCGGCGGCGACCTGGTAAGCACCGATGTGCTGGGTGATGCCACCCGCCTCGCGCGCCACCACGTTGGTCTTGCGGATGGCGTCGAGCAGCTTGGTCTTACCGTGGTCGACGTGACCCATGACGGTCACGACCGGCGGACGCGCGGCGAGGTCGTCCTCGTCGCCCTCGTCCTCGCCGAACTCGATGTCGAAGGCCTCGAGAAGCTCGCGGTCCTCCTCCTCCGGGCTGACGACCTGGATGTTGTAGTCCAGCTCGGTGCCGAGGATCTGCAGCGTGTCCTCGCTCACCGACTGCGTCGCGGTCACCATCTCGCCGAGGTGCAGCATGATCTGCACGAGCGAGGCGGGGTTCGCGCCGATGCGGTCGGCGAAGTCGGACAGCGACGCGCCGCGCGGAAGGCGGATCGTCGCGCCGTTGCCGCGAGCGACCTGCACACCGCCGATCGCCGGCGCCGACATGTTGTCGAACTCCTGGCGCCTCTGCCGCTTCGACTTGCGCCCGCGGGCCGGACGGCCGCCGGGACGCCCGAAGGCGCCTGCGGTGCCGCCACCGCGACCACGACCGCCGCCACCGGGACGACCGCCGAAGCCACCGCCGCCGCCACCGGGATGAGCCGATATCGGGAGGGCCGCCGGCGCCCCTCGGATGCCGTCGGCACTTCTCCCGCTCCAGGTCGGACCAGGGCACCGGTATGGT
>NZ_JBSFTC010000073.1:0-40509 GCF_053590415.1 Nonomuraea sp. NPDC003201 | reverse complement strand
GGAGCAGGCCGCCATGTGAACAATCGTCGCGGAGGGTGAAGAAAAAGCCATTAGGGTTGGCGGTCGAGGGCGAGGTCGCGTTGACCCCTGCCAGGCCGGTGGCCTGGGAGCAGGCGCCGGTCAGCAACAGGGCGGCCGTGACGGCCGCCCATCGTCCGAGATGCCCCGTACGCATGATCTCCACCCGTGTCACCGTTTCCACCGACAACCTTTACCTTTGTAGCCGACCGGGAGCTCCCGCAGAGCCGGTTTCCCTCTTTAGCAACCGACAGGTAATGCGCGCCTACCCGTACCGGGCCCGGAGGGGCGGAACCGTCGGTGGGGCGGAATAGACTCACCGGCGTGGCTGGCCGGATCCGTGATGTCGACATCGCGCTCGTACGTGAGCGTTCACCCATCGCCGACGTGATCGGCGAACACATCCAGTTGCGCAACGCAGGGGGCGGCAACCTCAAGGGCCTGTGCCCCTTCCACGACGAGAAGAGTCCGTCCTTCAACGTCACCCCCGAGCGCGGGATGTACTTCTGCTTCGGCTGCTCCGAGGGCGGCGACGTGATCACGTTCGTCGAGAAGATCGAGCATCTGTCGTTCGGCGAGGCGGTCGAGCGGCTGGCGCAGCGGGCCGGGATCACGCTGCAGTACGAGCAGGGCGGCTACGTCCCCAGGCGCGACCACGGCGAGCGGGCCCGGCTGATCGAGGCGCACAAGGCGGCGGCGGAGTTCTACGCGGACAAGCTGCTCGTGCCCGACGCGGCGCCCGGGCGGCGGTTCCTGTCGGAGCGGGGCTTCGAGCGGGCCGACGCCGAGCTGTTCGGGGTGGGCTACGCGCCGGCCGAATGGGAGGCGCTGACGCGGCATCTGCTGGGGCGCGGGTTCACCGCCGAGGAGATCGTCAAGGGCGGGCTGGCCAAGGAGGGCCGGCGGGGGCCCATCGACCGCTTCAGGGGACGCCTGATCTGGCCTATCAGGGACGCCACGGGCGATGTGATCGGATTCGGCGCGCGGAAGTTGCTCGATTCCGATGATGGTCCGAAATATCTGAATACGCCTGACTCTCCGCTTTACAAGAAGAGCCAGGTGCTTTATGGGATTGATCTCGCCAAACGGGAGATCTCCAAGCGCGCCCAAGCCGTGATCGTCGAAGGCTATACCGATGTGATGGCCTGCCATCTGGCCGGAGTGCCGACGGCGGTGGCCACCTGCGGCACGTCGTTCGGCGAGGAGCACATCAAGATCCTGCGCAGGTTCCTGCTCGACCAGGCCGAATTCCGGGGCGAGGTGATCTTCACCTTCGACGGCGACGCGGCCGGGCAGAAGGCGGCGCTGCGGGCGTTCGCCGACGAGCAGAAGTTCGTCACCCAGACCTACGTCGCGGTGCAGCCCGACGGGCTCGACCCGTGCGACCTGCGGGTCAAGCAGGGCGACGCGGCCGTGCGGGACCTCATCGCGAGCCGGGAGCCGCTCTTCCAGTTCGCGATCAGGAGCACGATCTCCCGCTACGACCTGCGCAGCAACGAAGGCAAGATCGCCGCGCTCGACGCCGCCGCGCCGATCGTGGCCGGGATCAAGGACGTCGGGCTGCGCAAGCGCTACGCCATCGACCTCGACCGGTGGCTGGGGTTCATGGACGAGCGGTTCGTGATGCAGCGCATCGCCGAGGTGGGCGGGGCGCAGCAGGGCCGCCCGCGGCGCGCGCCCCAGGCGGCGCCCGTCGATCCGAGCGTGCGGGTGGAGGGGGAGCTGCTCAAGCTCGCCGTGCAGCGCCCGGCGCTGCTCGGGCCCCGCTTCGACGCGCTCGACCCGCAGGCGTTCACGGCTCCCGACCATGTGACGCTGCACAAGGTCATCCTCGCCGCCGGCGGCGTGGCCGCCGGCTCCTACGGCGGGCGGGAGTGGGTCGACCGGCTGCTGGAGCACGCGCACGAGGAGGGGGCGCGGGGGCTGGTGACCCGCTTCGCGGTGGAGCCCATCCAGGCGGACGCGCACGCCGAGGAACGCTACGCCGGCGCCATGCTGGCGGCCATCGAGGCCATCGCGGTCGACCGGGCCATCGCGCAGGCGAAGTCGCGGATGCAGCGGCTCAATCCGGTGGAGGAGCAGCAGGAGTACAACAAGCTGTTCGGGGAGCTGGTGGCGCTGGAGCAACAGCGCCGCGTCCTCCGCGACCGCGCCGCCGGCAGCTGACCCCCGCCCCCGGCGGCCACGCCCCGCACGCCGCCCGGGGCCCCAACCCGCCGACCGCGTGCCCTGCGCCGCCTGCCCGGCGTGATGGGTTTGTGATCAACCTTTGCGGCGACAAAGCGGTCTAAACCGGCGTGAGAGTCAAGATCACGTCGGCCCTGGGGGCGCTGGCGGCCGTGGCGATGGTGGCGGGCGCGGCCGGCACGGCGGAGGCGGGTGCGGCCAAGAGCTCGCCGGTCCGGGCCGCTCATCTGCCCAACTGCGGCGCTGACTACTTCATCCCGTGCAAGAAGGCCCCCTGGTACCTCTACCTCCGCGACGGCCGCTGGGTGAAGTTCCCCGCCGCCGCCCGGTACGCCACCGAGGCCGACGGGACACGCGCCGACGAGGTGGAGGACGATCCGGCGCCGTTCGAGGTCAGCGGGGACGGTGGCACCATCGCCTACGTCAGGGCCCGCGACGGCCGGGTGGTCGTCGAGCGGTGGCCCGGCGGCAAGGCGACCGTGCTGCCCGCCTACGGCAAGGGCGTGGGCACCAAGTACGTCGATCTGTTCCTGTCGCCCGACGGCCGCCGCCTGCTGGTCGGCTTCGCGGAGGCGGCGAAGCCGCGCGCGCCGATGGTGGTCGACGTGGCGACCGGCCGGACGGTCAGGACGCTCCCGGCGACCGACGTGCCGAAGGGGTTCGGCGCCGACGGTGACGAGGTGCTCGCGACCAGGGCGAAGGACGACAACACGATCGAGGTGCTGGCGTACCCGATGGACGGCGAGCCGGTCGCCGACACGCCGCCCCAGGAGGTCGTGTCCAGGGACTCCGAGTTCGTGCTGGCTGCCGACGGCCACACGCTCCTGGTGCGGCCGCCCACGGCGGGCAAGCAGCCCGAGCGGGTGCGGACGTACGACCTGCCGGCCCGCGCCTGGGCGGGCAAGGGCAGACCGATCAAGGCGACGGGGGGCACCTCGAGCCTGGCCTGGGGGCCGGGCGGGCGGCTGGAGCTCCGCCGCGTCGTCGGCTCCGACGAGGAGTTGCGGCGGACCACCCGGGTCTACGCGCTCGACCCCGCGACGGGGGCCACCAAGCAGGTGGACAAGTACACGATCCATGCGGGGGTGCCGAAGTGAGAGTGAGCCACCTTGCCGTCGCGGCCGCCCTGCTGGCGCCGTTCGCGATCACGCCGGCCGCCGGGGCCGCGAGCGACCCGATCCGCTACGCGGCGCCGCTCAAGGGCAGGACGCTCCAGGTCGTGCTCCGCAGCGGCGCCACGCGCACGCTGAAGGCGCTGGGGGAGGGCGACCGGCCGGTCGCGGTGAGCGCCGACGGGGCGCGGATGGCCTACTTCAGGGCGGCGGACAGAGCCCTCGTCACCTACCCCTCCGGCAAGCGCGTGGGATCGATCAAGCAGCCCAGGAACGAGGCGGGCGTGGACGAGACGACGCTGATGCTGTCGCCGGACGGACGGCGGCTGGCCTATTTCGACAACGACGGCTCCCACCGGGGCCGCGTGTTCGACGCCGTCACCGGGAAGAGGATCGGCTCGCTGCCGGCCCCCCTCAACTGGAACCCGGCCGGGTTCAGCGGCGACGGCGGTGAGATGCTGCTGGTCCGGAGCGGCTCGACGACCGACCTGGCCGTCACGGACCTGCGCGGGCGCGTGCTCCGCCGCGACACGCCGCCCCAGATCGTGGGGTTCAACCTGCCCGCGTGGGACGGCGACGGCAAGGTCGCGGCGCTGGCCGCCGACGGGCGCAGGATCGCCGTGTACGTGCCGGGCCAGGCCCCGGGCCTGGTGGTGTACGACCTGGCGAGCAGGCAGGTGAGCGAGAAGATCGCCGTCCAGAAGCCCGCGGCCGCCACCTGGACGGGGGAGCGGGAGGTGACGCTCCGCGTGGACGGCGGCGGCCGGACACGGCTGGTCCGGATCGACGTGGACAGCGGCGCGAGCCAGGTCGCGGACGACTACCGAACCCCTGTGAAGCGGGCATACCACGCAGGCGGTTGATAACAGTTCGGCCGCGATGACAAGCCGGATACCAGAGCGGTTGGCCAGGGAACCTGGCGCGGTCCAATAAGTGGTGAAGAGGATGAGTGACGACTTCCAGGCAGCGAAAGAGTTGCGTCCGCCGGAGGGGGTCGCCGGGCGCCGGGAATCCAGACCGCGTAATTGACTTTACTTTCCTGATCAAACTCCGGCTAAACCTTTAAGTGATCTCAATTCGGTAAGGACGTTAGTCTTACCTTCGGTGACAAAAATGGGTCTGCCATTTGATGGAACCAATACTGCAGACTGTCTCCCGTGGGTGCATCGGTGCTGCCAAGCAGTCCGCCAACGATAGATCAGGTGGCGGACCTCGTCGCGAAGGGAAGAGAGCGCGGGAGCGTAACCGTCGATGACGTCGCAGCCGCGCTTGACCGATCCGAGTTGCCGTCCGACGCGCTGGAACGCGTCGTGCGCATGCTCGCCGAGAACGGCGTGGAGGTCCTCGAGCCCCAGGGCGACGAGGAGGCCACCCGCGCCGATGAGGAAGACGTTGGCAAGCGGGCGCCGACCAGCGATCTGGTCCGTATTTATCTACGGGAGATCGGCCGTGTGCCTTTGCTGACCGCAGAGGAGGAGGTGGAGCTCGCCAAGTCGATCGAAGCCGGTCTGTTCGCCGAGGACAAGCTGGGCAGCGGGGTCTCGCGCCTGGCCTTCCCGGAGTTCAGGGAGCTCGTCTGGCAGGGCACCCGGGCCAAGCAGCGGCTCATCGAGGCCAACCTCAGGCTCGTGGTGTCGATCGCCAAGCGGTACGTGGGCCGCGGCATGCTGTTCCTGGACCTGATCCAGGAGGGCAACCTCGGGCTCATCCGGGCGGTCGAGAAGTTCGACTACACGAAGGGCTACAAGTTCTCCACCTACGCCACCTGGTGGATCAGGCAGGCGATCACGAGGGCCATCGCCGACCAGGCGCGGACGATCCGCATTCCCGTGCACATGGTGGAGACCATCAACAAGCTCGTGCGCGTGCAGCGCCAGCTCCACCAGGACCTCGGCCGCGAGCCGATTCCCGAGGAGATCGCCAAGGAGATGGACCTCCCTGTCGATCGCGTGGTGGAGATCCAGCGCATCGCCCAGGAACCGGTGTCACTGCAGTCGCCGATCGGTGAGGAGGACTCCGACCTCGGCGACTTCATCGAGGACGCCGACGCTGTCGTGCCCATGGAGGCCGCGGCCTTCATCATGCTGCAGGACCAGCTCGACGACATCCTGGCCACGCTGTCCGACCGCGAGCAGCGCATCATCCAGCTCCGCTTCGGCCTCGCCGACGGTCATCCGCGCACGCTGGAGGAGGTGGGCAGGGAGTTCGGGGTCACGCGGGAGCGCATCCGGCAGATCGAGTCGAAGACCCTGGCCAAGCTCCGGCACCCGACGCGGGCGCAGATGCTGAGGGACTATCTGGACTGATCCGGAGGGATCCCAAGGGAACGGGCCCGGGCTTCGTCGCCCGGGCCCTTCCCATGTCCGCGGCCGTCAGGAGCAGCCCTCGAACTGCGGCACCGCGACCGTCGACAGGTCCAGCCCCGACTTGCCGAACCACCGGTTCAGCAGCCGAGCGGTCGTCCCGTCCTGGTACATGTCGGTGATCGCCCGGTTGACCGCCTCGCACCCGGCCACGTCGCTCCTGCGCATGCCCACCCCGGTGCGCTGCTCGTTGAACTGCGCGTTGGCCAGCTTCAGCCCCGTCCCGTCCTGGTTGGCCAGCCCCGCCAGGATGACGTCGTTGGTGGTGACCGCGTCGACCTGCTTGCTCTTCAGCGCCGTCAGGCACGCCTTGTAGTCGTCGAACGGCACCAGCTGCGCCGGCACCTCGCGCTCCTCCACGACCCGCTGGGCCGCGTTCGAGCCCTTGACCGCGCAGATCTTTCGGCCCTTGAGCTCGCGCACGTTCTTGATCGTCTCGTCGGGCCGCTGCAGGATGTCCTGGTAGGAGACGTGGTACGGCCCCGCGAACAGCACGTCCTTCTTGCGCTCCTGGTCGATCGTGAACGTGGCCAGCACCAGGTCGGCCCTGCCGTCCGTCAGCACCTTCGCCCGGTCGGCGGCCAGCACGGGGAGGTAGGAGGCCTGCTTGTGCAGCTTGCGCGCGATGTAGGCGGCCACGTCCACGTCGAAGCCCTCGAACCCGCCGTCCGGGCGGCGGAACCCGACCGACGGCAGGTCGGGCCGTACCGCGATGACGATCTTGTCCTTGTCCAGGACCGATTCCTGCCCGTCCGTCCCGCAGCCCGCGACGACCGTCGCGAACAGGGCCAGCACCGCTGCCAACGCCCGCTTCACCGGTACTCCTTGAGTCGTGGCCACACCCCTGCGATCACCAGCAGGCCGATCGCGCCGATCGCGAACGGCAGCAGCCGCCACAGGTTGTCCAGCGAGCCCTCGCCGGTCGCGATCGCCCGCGTGAACACGGCCTGGTGCCCGGCGGACAGCGACACCAGCGCGCGGTCATAGGCGTCGAACGCCTGGCTCACCGGCCCGAGCCGCTCGGCGACCGCCTCGTTGGTCCGGCCGCCCGCCACCAGCTCGCGGAACTTCCCGTCGGCGGCCTGGAAGCTCCGGTACGCCTCCATCGCCTGGTCGCCCTGCTTGCCGATGAGCTCGGGCCCCAGCAGGCCGAGGACGTCGTCGTCGCCCTTGGCGACCTGGTCGTGGTAGGTCCGCAGGTTGCCCGCCTTGAGGTAGACGACCGACATCGCCTTGTCCAGGAACGTGTGCTCGTAGGTGTCGGCCCACTCCTTGTCGAGCAGGTAGCGGCTCTGGTCGCCCTGCATGCTGTTGCTGATCGAGCGCGCCTTGGCCAGCGTCAGCACCGAGTCGAACCCGGCCGACTTCGCCGTGCGCAGCGCGTTCTCGTCCTGCGCGAGCACGGTCAGCCCGGAGACCAGCGCGATCGCGGTCGTCACGGTGGCGACCAGCAGCGCCGGGCCGAACACCCGGCGGAAGCGGCGCGCGAGGAAGACCTGCAGCCAGATCAGGCAGCCCAGCGCGAGCAGCCCGGCCACCACGACGGCGGCCCGCAGGAGGGGCACCATGACGGCCTTCTCGTCATAGGTGGCGCGCACGATCGTGCCGCTCTCCAAGGTCAGGTTGTACGCCTGGGGCAGCAGCTCGACCCGCATCAGCTTGGTGGCCTCGCGGTAGGTGAGCACCACGTCCTGGGGCGGCGGCCCCGGCGCGTGCTTGGACCGCTCGTCCAGCAGCAGCGCCTGGCCGGTCAGCCGTTCGTAGCGGCCCAGCCGGTCGAGCACCGCGTGAACCGTCGCCTGCTCCGCCTTGGTGTCGGCCAGCGACAGCGCCTGCATCAGCGCCTCGTTGGCCCTGGACCGCGCCGCCTCGTAGCGGTCGAGCGCCTGCGCGCGCTGCGGCGCGTACTGGTCGCCCATGACCAGCACGTTGGCCACCTGCGCGTCCATGTCGCTCAGCGCCAGGTAGAGATCGGCGGTGGCGACCACCTGCGGGCCCGCGTCGCGCCCGATGACCTGCAGGCCATCGCGGGCGGTCATGCTGCCGACCGCGAGCGCCCCGAAGAGCAGCGCCAGCGAGGCGACGGTGATGCCGGTGATGACCCGGATCCGGCCGGGCACGCTCCGGCGGGCGGGCGGCGGGCCGCCCGCCGCCGGCACCGCGGGGGCCTGGGGCGCCTGGGGCTGTGCGAGGGTCACGGCGTGCCCTCCCTGATGGTGATGACGGTCCACGCGCCCAGGTGGATCCGGTCGCCCGCGCCGACCCTGACCGGCACGTTGACCTTGACGGGCTTGCCGTTCACCTGGGTGCCGTTGGCGGAGCCCGGGTCGACCAGCATCCAGGAGCCGTCCGGCTGCGCCAGCAGCACGGCGTGCAGGTGGGAGACGCCGGGGTCCTCGGGCGGCCCGGTCAGGTCGATCTCGGGGGCCACGTTCCTGGCCCTGCTGCGCCGCCCGATGCGTACCTGCTCGCCCATCAGCGCGAACGAGCGCTCGGGGCAGTACGGCGGGAACGCCATCGCCGCCGCGTCGGGCCCGCCCTCGGCGACGACCTTCTCGTAGTACGTCCGGTCGGCCGCCGTGACGGCCTCGAACCGCACCCCGCTCACGGGGACCGCGACGGGCGCGCTGCCGCCGGTGAAGTCGTGCCCGCACACCTCGCAGAACTGCCCCGCGCGCGGCGTCTGGCAGACCGGGCACGCCTCCACCGACGGGCCCGGAGCCTGGGGCTGGGGCGCGGCCGCGGACGCGCCCCCCATCTGGGCGCCGCAGACGTCGCAGTAGTCGTCGGCGCCTGACGGGTGCCCCTGAGGACAGGTGGCCATCAGTTTCCTTCCTTGCGCAGCCGGCTGGTACGGACGGAGCCGGTGTCGAGCTCGAGCTCGTCGGCCTTGTCCACGTTCCTGCGCAGCCGGGCCGTGCCGGTGGCCGGATCGACCTCGACCACCTTCTCCAGCAGCCTGGCCGTGTCCTCGCGGCCCGACTGGGCGGCCAGCTGCTGGGCCTTGGCCAGGCGGGCGGTCGCGGTGTCGACGTCCCCCATGGCGCGGGCGCTGAGGCCGTCCTGGATGAGCTCGTGCAGCTCGGCCTGGCCGGTGTAGTGGGCGACCTTGCCGTTGATCCGGGTGGACTGCGCCAGGTCGTCGGTCCACTGGGCGAGCACGTTCCCGCTGGCCAGGACCTCCTGGGTGTCGGGGCGTACGAGCTTGACCCAGCCGGCCCTGATCTCGTGCCCGATCTGCCCCGGCGGCACCTCCACGCAGATGTGGTACTCGCGCTCCTCCGTGCCCCAGGAGCCGGTCGGGTAGTCGCCGGTCAGCGGGTTCACGTCGGTGCGCTTGCCGGTCAGGTCGAGCAGCGTGGGGGAGACCTGCTTGACGAACTTCAGCGTCGCGGTCTGCGGCACCCACACCCGCAGCGACAGCTCGGCCACGGTCTTGCTCATCGACGTCTGCGTCAGCCTGCGGAAGAACTCCGACAGATCCCCTTGGTTGCGTACGTAGTCGAACGAGCCGAGCATGGCCTCCGCGACCTTCCGCAGCTCGGCGGGCACCCAGTCCTCGCCGATCCCCAGGGAGTCGCACACGAACTTGCCGCTCCAGCCCGCCAGCACCGAGGCGAACACCTCGGGCCGCTCGTTGTTCTGGCCGTCGGTCATCAGCAGCGCGTGCCGGATCGCCGACGGGCGCGACGAGAGGAGATGCCCGGCCAGCTTCAGCCATTCGCCCATGGCGGTGCCGCCGTGCGCGCTCAACCGGCTGATCGCCCGCTCGGCCTCGGCCCTGGTGGCCGGGCTCGACCTGACCAGGTTGGCGTTGCCGCCGGGGTAGACGACCTTGGCCCGCTCGGTGCCGGCGACCACCGCGAAATACACCCCGTCGCGCAGGGTGTGCACGGCGGTCGTGGCCGCCTGCCTGGCCTCGCGGATCTTGCTGCCGCTCATCGAGCCGGACGTGTCGATGATGATCACTTCGGCGGCCTCGGTGGCGACGGACTGCGTGGTGACGCCGCCGGTGGAGCCGACCGTGAGGATGGCGTGCACGTCGCGGCCGTCGGTGGAGAGGTACTTGTTCTGGTCGATCGTCAAGGTGAAGGTCGGCTGCTCACCCATGCGTCACTCCTAGGGGGATCAAGGCGATGGTCACGTTGTCCTGGCCGCCGGAGTCGAGCGCGTGGCGCAGCATCTCGCGGGCCATGTCGATGGGGGTTCCGGAGCTGGGGAAGGCGTAGCCGTCCAGATAGCGCCACAGGCCGTCGCTGCAGACGAGCAGCAGGCCGGGCTCCTCCGGGGTGAGGGTGCGTACGTGGAGCGGGACGTCGACGGCGTCGGCGCCCAGCCAGCCGGTGATCTCGCCGGTCTCGATCGCGTCGTCCACGGTCAGCATGACGCCGGGCCGGCCTGCCGGACCCGGCAGCCAGTAGGCCCTCGTGTCGCCGGCCCAGCCGAGCGTGATCCGGCCCCGCTCGACCACGGCGGCGATGTACGTGCAGGCGGGGGCGTCGTCCACGGACGTGGCGAGCTTGGTCACCGCGCGCCCGGCCAGCTCGAACGCCTCCTCCTGCCCCAGCCCCCTGGCCAGCGCGGCCGAGGCGGTCTCGACGGCCACCGCGGACGCCTCGTCGGCCCTGGGCGAGCTGCCCACGCCGTCGCAGACCACGGTCACGATCGCGTCACCGGACGTCAGCAGCGCCACCGCGTCCTCGTTGCGGCTGCGGCGCAGGCCCTTGTCGGTCACGGCCGCCGCGCCGCCGTCGATCACGCTCTCCGCGTGGTCCCTGTCGGTGGGCTGGCGCAGGCCGCACCGCTCGCAGTAGCCCTCGGCGTCCACGGCCGCCGCGCCGCACGACGCGCAGGTCGGCGCGCCCAGGGTGTGCCCGCACGCCTCGCAGTAGGTGTCACCCGCGAGCACGGGCGCCTCACACACGGGACAACTCATGGCGTCCTTTTGCGGAGCTGCGCTCGGGGCGTTCTGATGGATGTCCTCGCTTCGCTGCGGATCCATCAGAACCAGCTCCTCGGGCGCACCGCGTTCGCCTGGTCGATGAGGGCGTGGCGCTCCTGGCGGGACTCGGCCGCGACGGCCAGCTTGCGGAAGATCGACTCCAGCCGCCTGCGCAGCCCCTGCTCGGTGAACGGCGCCTCGGCCAGTTGCGCGCCCTTCGGCGGCGAGCCGCTCTCGAGCCAGGTCAGCGCCGAGGTGAGCAGCTCGGCGGTGAGCACGTCGCGGCGGCGCGGGTCGAGGTCGGCCTGTTTGGCCAGCCGGTCGGCCGAGCCCACCAGGTCGTCCGTGGTGAGCCTGCTCAGGTCGGCCCCCCGTACGACGGAGACCGCCAGCGCCACCTGCGCCCGCGCCCGGTGGACCGAATGGGTGGGCACCTCGTCGAGCACGCTCATCCGGCCCGACCTGGCCAGCCCGAACACCGCGCTCACGTACGAGTGGTCGGTCCGCCACACGGCCTCGTACCAGCCGGCGGCGGGCTTGCCCGCGCACTCCAGCGCGAACGCCAGCGCCAGCTTCGGCGCCAGCTCGCCGGGCAGCGCCGACAGGCACGCGTCGAACATGGCGGCGGCCTCCTCCGGCCGCCCCGTGGTCAGGCACAGAACCCCGCGGTACCAGGTCACCCGCCAGTCGCGGGGCAGCTCGATGTCCAGCTCGTTCAGCGCGACGGGGGCCTCGGCCGAGGCCCACTCGGCCAGCAGCCTGGCCCGCATCAGCTTCGTCTCGGGCGTCTTCGGCAGCGCCCCGAGCTGGTCCATCAGCTCCTTGCCGTCGCTGCCCAGCAGCCCGGCCAGCGCGCCCGCCGCCGCGTCGGCGGGGTCGACCAGCGGCACCGGCAGCGCCTGCGCGACGGCCACCGGATCGAGCGGCCCGAACACCACGTCGCTCTCCTCCGCCAGCGCCGTGCCCACGGCGCCGCGCTCGGGCCCGAACATCGGCGAGGGCGCCGGGTACGGGACCTTGTCCTCGATGGCGCTGACCTCCCGCAGCACCCCGACGAGCTGCTCCTCCATCTCCTCCGCGCTCTGGAACCTGTCGGCGGGATTGACGGCGGTGGCCTTGCGCAGCAGCCGGGTGAACGACGGGTGCCCGCAGTCCTCGGGCAGCGGGGTGGCCACGCCGTTCGCGTACGGGGAGAAGCCCGGGATCGCCAGCACCGCCAGCGTCCTGGCCACGGTGTAGAGGTCGGCGGTGGCGGCGGCGGCGTGGGTCTCCACCTCGGGGCCGTGGTAGCCGGGCGTGGCCCAGCCCGAGCCCGGCGGCGCGCCGATGGGCAGCACCGCGCCCAGGTCGATGAGCTTGAGCCGCTTGCCGACCCTGATCACGTTCGCCGGCTTGAGGTCGCAGTAGACCATGCCGTGCTCGTGCAGGTAGGCGAACGCCTGCAGGATCTCCCGGCCGTACATGAGGGCCTCGCGCAGCGGCACCGGGCCCTGGCGGCGCAGCTCGTGCAGCGACTGGCCGCCCACGTACTCCATGACGATGTAGCCGAAGCCGCCGGAGCGCTGGAAGTTGAGGATCTTGACGATGTTGGGGTGGTCGACCGTGGTGAGGAACTTCCGCTCGGCCTCCGCCGCCGCCAGCGCCTCGGCGTCGTTGGTGTTGAGCAGGCCCTTGAGCACGACCCACATGCCGTCGAGGTTCTCGTCGGAGGCCAGGTAGATCCAGCCGAGCCCGCCGTGCGCCAGGCAGCCCAGCACGCGGTACTGGTCCGCCACCAGGTCGGCCTTGTCCAGCTTGGGGGTGAAAGAGAACTGCGTACGGCAGTGCGGGCAGAACCCGTCCGTCAGCCCCGGCCGCCCCTCCCTGGAGCGCCCGACCTCCTGGCCGCACGCCGGGTTGGCGCAGAACCTCTTGTTCTCGGGCACCACGGGGTCGGCCATCACGGCGGTGGCCGGGTCGCGGTAGGGCACCGACGGAAGGTCGGCGATGGTGGCCAGCACGCCGGGCCGCGACCTGCCGCTGCTCACCGGAGAGGTGACGGACCGGCTCACCGGCTGTGTCTGCAGGGGGACCGAAACGGGCGCGGAAACGGGCACAGAAGCGGGCGGCGGCGCCGGCGTGCTCGCCGAGTGGCCGCACAGGTCGCAGTAGCCGTCCTCGATCGTGCCCGTGCAGCCCGGCTGCGCGCAGCGGGTCATGGCTTACCTCCGTGGATCGCGCGCTGGTACGTCTCGACGGCCGCCGCCGCCCTCGTCAGGTCGCAGGGCGCGGACCACAGCAGCACGCGCGCCCGTTCGAACAGCTCGGAGGCCGCCGGGTCCTCCGCCAGGCCCTTGCGCACCGCCATCACCTGGCAGGCGCCGAGCCGCCCGCGCAGCTCGTCACGCCTGCTGACCAGGCCGTAGAGCGCCTTGGCCGTGGTCTGCGACTGCTCGGCGGCCTTGCGGGCCTCCTCCTCCAGCGCCGCCAGCCGCTTGGCCCGCAGCACCCAGGTGTCGGCCGAGGCGTCGAGCGCGTCCAGCTCGGCGGCCAGGGACTCGGCCCGGCCGCGCGGCTGGGCCTGCGGCGGCAGGGCGATCTTCACGACCACCGCGCCGTGGGCCAGCCTGGCCTCGCTCTCGGCCCCCCGTACCCGGTCGAGCGCGGCCACGAGGTCCTCCCGCCGCCTGGCGAACTCGTCCTTGACGGTGAGCGCCAGCTCCAGCTCCGCGCGGGAGCCGGCCAGCAGCCGGGTCAGCCGGTCGAGGTCCGGCTCCGCGGACGGGCCCAGCGGGTCTTCGAGCACCGAGCCGCGCAGCCCCTTCAGCTCGGCCTCCTGCGCGGTCAGGTCGGCGCCCTCGCCTAACCGGCGTTCGAGGTCGCGGATGTGGCGCAGCTCGCCGTCGGCGCCGTCGAGGCGGGGCAGCACGGCGTTCCACACCGCGTCGATGTCGTTGAGCGCGGAGGTGACCTCGCGGAAGGCGGCGTCCATCCGGGTCAGGGTCTGGTCGAGGGTCAGCCGCTCGTCCTTCTGGGGGAGCAGCGAGCGCTGCTCGACGGGCTTGGCGGTGGCCCGCAGCACCACGGACGGGCCCGCCAGCAGCTCCGTCAGCCGGCTCAGCTGTTCGGGGGTCAGCCTGGCGCGCGTGGCCCTGATCTGCTCCGCGTCGCGCAGCACCCCCCGGTACGCGTCGTTCAGAGACCACAGCGTGGCCAGCGACTCCTGCGCCGCGGCCCATCTCCGCTGTGTCTCCCCGCGTAAGGAGGCTCCCTTGATCAGCTGATAGGTGGTGTGGGATTCGAGATCGAGCAGGTCGCCGGAGACGCGGTCGCGTTCGTCGGCTCGAGCGCGCAGTGCGTGCTCGACGCCCTCCCTGCTCATAGGTGGTCCCAGGCTCATCACGCTCCCCGTGAAGCAGGCCTCCCCCGAACCCTTGCTCCTACCGGCACAACGGGGGGATCGGCCGGTTGGTTCCAAGAGTAGGGGTGACCCTGACTTGTCCCTGATTCAACCCTGCATCGCCTGCAATTCGCTTAAAGGATCTTTTACCGTTGCAGGCATGGGACGAATTCTGCTGATCATCGCGGCCGTCGTGGCCGCACTCGTACTTCTCGGGCCCCTTGTGGGCTTCGCGCTCACGCTGCTCAAGTGGGGACTGATCATCTGCGCCGTGGCGTTCGGCGCCATGCTCCTGTCGAAGTGGGTCAAGAGGACATAGCGTCCTGACGTTTCCCCAGGCATAGTTGTGTGATGGAGGCGCGGCCCGCGGTCGACGATGCCGCGCTCGGGCGCGAGGCACTGGCCGTGCTCGAGGCGAACTGGACAGGCACGGGCACCGTGCCCGCGCCAGGTCTCTATCCGCACCAATGGAGCTGGGACTCCGCGTTCGTCGTCATCGGTCTGGCCAGGCACCGGCCGGACCGGGCCCGCGACGAGCTGCTCAGCCTGCTGCGGGGGCAGTGGGCGACCGGGATGGTGCCGCACATCGTCTTCCACACGCGCGAGGCGTACTTCCCGGGGCCGTCCGTGTGGCGCTCGCAGGAGCACGAGGCCGCGCCGCGCGTGCTCACCTCGGGGCTCACCTCGCCGCCGCTGCACGCGCTGGCGCTGTGGTGGTTCTACCGGCACACCGGCGACGTCGCGTTCGTCAGGAAGGCGTACCCGGCGCTGGTGGCCCAGCACGCCTACCTCTCCTCGGCCCGCGATCTCGGCGGCGCGGGCCTGGCGGCGATCGTGCACCCCTGGGAGTCGGGCATGGACGACAGCCCCTCCTGGGACGAGCCCCTGAACGCGCTGCCCGCGATCAGGTACGGCTACCGCCACGTGGAGCTCGAGCAGCGCCACCCCGACAGCGACCACGACCGCTACGTCTGGCTGGCCATGCGCTACCGGGACGCCGGCTACCGGGCCGAATACCTGCGGGACGAGCATCCGTTCGCGATCGAGGACCCGATGTTCAACGGTATCTGGCTGGCCTCCTGCCAGGCCCTGGCCGAGCTGGCGCCGCTGGCGGGCGCCGACCCCGTACCCCACACCGAGCAGGCCGACCGCATCAGGCAGGCCATGCTCGACCGCCTGTGGGACGGCTGCTTCTACGCCCGCGACCTGCGGACCGACCGGCTGATCCGGGTCTGCACGGTGGGCGGCTTCGGGCCGCTGCTGGATCCCGGGCTGCCCAGCGACCACCTGCACGCGGCGGTGGAGGTGCTGGAGTCGGCCAGGTTCATGGGGGCCACCGGCTATCCGGTGCCGAGCTGCGAGATCCGGGCCCCTCAGTTCGACCGTACGCGCTACTGGCGCGGCCCCTCCTGGGTGAACACCAACTGGCTGCTGCGCAGGGCCGCGGCCGTGCACTCGCTCGACCAGCTCGGCCAGCAGCTCGCCAACGGCACCCTGCGCCTGGTCCGGCAGGCCGGGTTCCGGGAGTGCTTCGACCCCTTCGACGGCAGCGGGCGCGGGTGCAGGGACTTCTCGTGGAGCGCGGCGCTCACCCTCGATCTGCTCGCCGATAACGTGGAGGAATGAGCATTTTCCGCCGCCTGCCCGCCGACGTGCGCAAGTCCCTGGCCACCGAGCCCGGGGAGCGGGTGCTGACGTTCGCCGCCGGGGCGGTCTCCGGCTATGTGGTGGCCACGAACCTCGCCCTCTACCTGACGGACGGGACGCGGGTGCCGTACGAGATGGTCGACAAGGCGTCGTGGGACGACGACGGGGTGCGGATCCTCACCACGGACGGCGCGCGGCACGCCGAGCAGATCACCGACCCGCGGATGCTGCCCGAGACCGTGCGGGAGCGCGTCAACTCCACGATCGTGGTCAACAAGCATGTGAAGCTCCCCGGGAGGGGCGGCGTGCGGCTGGTGGCCAGGCGCCGGCCCGGCGGCGAGGTGCGCGGCTGGACCTTCGTCTTCGACGACGGCCTCGACCCCGAGGACCCGGGCCTGCGCGCGCAGGCCGAACAGGCCCTGGAAGGGCTGCGGCGGAGCATGGGCGTATGACGCCCGTGGAAGGGCTGCGGCGGAGCATGGACGTGTGCGCCCGGCCCAGCTGCGGACGCCCGTACGGAGCCGTGTGGGGCCGTGTGGGGCGCCCACGCCCATGCCCTGCCCTGTCTGATCAGTAAGGGATCCCGCTCTCGCGAGCCTTCTTGTCCACGATGTCCTCTTCAGGCCAGCCCGTGCCCGTGTCGGGGTGGTGGTTGTCGGCACTGAGGAACGGGATGCGATGCTGCAACGTCGCCCCCACCTTCGACTTGGCCACCCCGGCCAGCCTCGACGCCTGCGCGCCCACCACCCCGGCGACCTCCTGCACCCTGGGGCTGTCGGCGACACGCTGGGCCGTCCGCTTGATCTGTTCGTACCGCTCGCGCCCGGCCCGGCTGCCCAGCACGTAGCCGATCGCCAGACCCACAGCGAATGTCACTCGATAACGCATTTTTCACCTCCGCTGTCTCCGGGCCTACCCCGCTTACGATGCGACACGCACTCCAGGAGTGCGCTAATCTATTCCTGCGCACGACGAAGGGGCCGACAGCCCCGAGGACATGCGCAGACGCACGATCCCGCGTAGCTCAACGGCAGAGCAGCCGGCTGTTAACCGGCAGGTTATAGGTTCGAGTCCTATCGCGGGAGCCATACCAAAGGCCCCCTTCCCGGGGGCCTTTCGCGTTTGCGGGGACTGGTGGCGATGGCGGTGGTCAGGAGGGGCGTTTGGCGAGGAGGCCGGTCAGCGCCCAGCCGAGGCCGACGATGACGCCGCCGACGATGGCGACGATGCCGACCCCGCCGGTCTGGAGCAGCGCGAGCAGGGCGATCACCAGCCCGTAGACCACGGTCAGGGCGAGCATCAGGCGGGGATACGTCTTCTGGGTCATATGCATACGATCGCGCGGCGCAGGACGGGGGTCTGTCCTCCGATCGGTGGACATGTCCCCGGTAAAATGCCGATCATGGGCAGTCCCGTGGACGCGCGGGCGGAGAACGCCTGGTTGCGTTCCTATCCCTTCTGGGACGCGTACTTCGCGATCGTGCTGATCGCGACCATCATCACCATCGTGGTGGACGACGGGGCGCCGGTCGCCATCATCCTGCTGCTCCTGATCACCGTCTCGTACGCGCTGTGGGGCCGCAAGGCCGTGCGGGCGCCGGTCGCGCCCACCAAGGAGGGCTGGTGGCACGCCGCCGCGATGCTCGTCCTGTTCACCGCGGCCGACCTGCTCGCGTCGCAGTCCGCCGTCGCGTTGTCGGCGTTGATCCCCATGACGTTCATGGCGCTGCGGCGGGCGCGGGCCGTGGCCGTGACGGTGGCCATGTTCGCCGGGCCCGCGATCCAGCTCATGGCGGAGAACGGCTCGCACCCGCTGCTGATCGCGGTCGCGATCGTCCTCGGACTGTCGGCCAGTACGCTGCTGGGGGTGTTCATCGACCGGCTCGGGCGGCAGAACACCGAGCGGGCCCGGCTGATCGCGGAGCTCGACCGGACCCGGGAGGAGCTGGCCGAGGTGAGCAAGGAGGCCGGGATGCTCGCCGAACGCGAGCGGCTGGCCGGTGACATCCACGACACGCTGGCCCAGGGGTTCGCGAGCATCATGATGCTGCTGCAGGCCGCGGGGGACGGGCACGACCCGTACGTGCGGCGCGCCATGGAGACGGCCAGGGAGAACCTGTCCGAGACCCGCGCGCTCATCGCCGCCCTGGCGCCGCCCGCGCTGGAGGGCGCCTCGCTGGAGGAGGCGCTGGGGCGGCTGGCCAAGGGGTTCGAGCTGCCCGTGGAGGTGAGCGTCGCCGGGGCCGCCGACGCGCCCGCCCTCGTGGCGGAGACGCTGGTGCGGGCCGCTCAGGAAGGGCTGGCCAACGTACGCAAGCACGCCCGAGCCCGCTCCGTACGGCTGGCCCTCGAACACGTGCCGGGCCCGGCCGTACGGATGTCGATCTCCGACGACGGGTGCGGCTTCGACCCCTCGACCGGCGGCGACGGCTACGGCCTGCGCGCGATGCGCAACCGAGTGACCCGGCTCGGCGGAACCGTCCGGATCGCCGGCTCGCCCGGCCAGGGGACCACGCTCGTGGTGGAGCTGCCATGCTCAGGGTGATGATCGTCGACGACCATCCGATCGTCCGCGAGGGGTTGCGCGGGATGCTGCAGGCCGAGCCGGACCTGGAGGTGGTAGGCGAGGCCGGGTCGGGGGACGAGGCCGTGGTCGTCGTGCCCCGGCTGCGGCCCGACGTGATCCTCATGGATCTGCGCATGCCGGGCGGGGACGGGGTCAGCGCCATCGAACGGCTGGGGCCCGGCCACCGGGTCATCGTGCTGACGACGTACGAGGACGACGGGGAGATCCTGCAGGCCGTCTCCGCGGGCGCGGCCGGATACCTGCTGAAGGACGTGTCACGGGCGGACCTGGCGTCGGCCGTGCGGGCGGCGGCGGGCGGCCGGACGGTGCTCTCGCCTTCGGTCGCCGCGCGGCTGGCCGGGCGGCGGCCCGCCGTGCCCGTGCTGTCGGAGCGGGAGCGGGAGGTCCTGGAGCTGGTGGCCCAGGGACTCACGAACGGGGAGATCGGCCGGCGGCTGTTCATCGGGGAGGCGACGGTCAAGACGTACCTGCTGCGGGTGTTCGGCAAGCTGGGCGTCTCCGACCGCACCTCGGCCGTCCTGGCCGCCCTGGACCTCGGCCTCGTCCACCGCCACCCCTGACCCCGTCCCAGGCGGTTAGTTGGCGGGGGGCGTCTCCGGGCCGGGAGGTGACTGCCTGCGCGTCCGTAGGGGACATGCCTGTGCGTCGGCCTCAGGTAGGGGCTGCGTGGGTGTCGGCCTCGGGTGGGGGCGCCTCCCCCTTCGGCCAGGGACACCTCGACCTGGGGAGCTGTCTCGGCTGGTGGATGTTCCGGTTGAGGATCACCTCCCGTGCGGGATGCGTCCGTGGGCGTTACCGCAGTTGGTCGCGGCGGCGGGTCAGGGAGGCGGTCTCGGCGGTGTTGCCGGCCAGTTCGATGGCTTTGTCGTAGGCCGCACGCGACTCCCGGCCGCGTCCCAGCCGGCGCAGCAGGTCGGCGCGGGTGGCGTGGTAGGCGTGATAGCCCGCCAACCGGGGCTCAAGACGGTCGACGGCCGCCAGTGCCACCTCCGGGCCGTCGAGCTCGGCGACCGCGACGGCCCGGTTGAGGGCGATGATCGGCGAGGGGTCGAGGCGGACGAGCTGGTCGTACAGGGCGAGGACCTGCGACCAGTCGGTGTCGCGGATGTCGCGGGCGGAGGTGTGCACGGCGTTGATCGCCGCGAGGATCTGGTAGCGACCCGGAGCCACCCCGGCGGCGGCAGCGGCCAGGCGCTCGCGCACCAGCCGGTGACCCTCGGCGATCAGCGCCGTGTCCCAGGCCCCTCGGTCCTGCTCGTCGAGGGCCACCAGTTCGCCGCCGGCCGAGACGCGGGCGGTACGGCGGGCCTCGGTCAGGAGCATCAGCGCCAGCAGCCCGGCCACCTCACCGTCGTCCGGCAGGAGCGCCCGGATCAGGCGGGTGAGCCGGATCGCCTCGGCGGTCAGCTCGTGCCGTACGGGATCGGTGTCGGGGCCGGTGGCCAGGTAGCCCTCGTTGAAGACGAGGTAGAGGACGGCGAGGACGCCGGAGACGCGCGCCGGGAGATCCTCCGCGGACGGCACCCGATAGGGGATGCGCGCCGCCTTGATCTTGGCCTTCGCGCGGGTGATCCGCTGCCCCATGGCGCTCTCGGCCACCAGGAAGGCGCGGGCGATCTCGGGCATGGTCAGGCCGGCGACCATGCGCAGCGTCAGCGCCACGCGGGTCTCCATCGCCAGCGCCGGGTGACAGCAGGTGAAGATCAGCCGGAGCCGGTCGTCGTCGATGGCGCCGACAGGCTCGGGCGGGTCGTCGTCGTAGGACATCTGAGCCTCCTTGTGCTTGTCGTCGCGTTTGTTCTCGCGCCGGATCCGGTCGATGGCCTTGTGGTTCGCGGTGGTGGTCAGCCAGGCGCCGGGGTTGGGGGGCACGCCGTCGGCCGGCCACCGCTGGACGGCGGTCGCGAACGCCTCGGCGGCCGCCTCCTCGGCGATGTCGAGGTCACCGAAGCGCCTGGTCAGGGAGGCGACCACCCGGGCCCACTCCTCATGGTGGGCCTGGGTGATCGCTTCGCGGACGTCGATGCTGTTCACTGGAACGGCCGCACCTCGACCTTCCGGTTGCAGGCCCTCGACCCCTCGGCTGCCAGCTTGAGCGCCACGTCGAGGTCGGGGGCCTCGATGATCCAGAAGCCGGCGAGGTACTCCTTGGACTCCAGAAAGGGCCCGTCGATGACCATCGCCTCCCCACCCCGGTTGTCGATGACGGTGGCCGTGTCGGGCGAGGCGAGGCCGCCGGCGAAGACCCAGTGGCCGTCGGCCTGGAGCCGGTCGTTGAACACGTCGATCGCAGCGTCCTCGTCCGGGGTGGCGAGGCCGGCCTGGTCGTGGATCACGGAAATCAGGTACTGCATCTGAGGATCATCTCCTGTGGTGTCAAGACAGTGCCGGTCAGGGGCTTCAAGGCGTTGCATACTGCGGGCGCCCGGCCGGCCGGTAGACCTGGATCGTCACGCCCTTCGAGTCGACCTGCGACTCGACCAGGTCGAGCGCAAGATCCGGGCCGGTCTCCGGGAACAGTCTCGCGCCCTGGCCGAGGACCACCGGGATCACGATCAGAGTCATCTCGTCGACCAGGTCGTTCTCCAGCAGCCACCGGGTCAGGGTGCCGCTGCCGTGCACCTGCAGCTCACCCCCGGGCTTGGCCTTCAGGTCCGCGATGGCGGTCGCAAGGTCGTCGGACAGGACGGTGGTGCCCGACCACGCCGGATCGGCGAGTGTGGTCGATGCCACGTACTTGGGTCGTGTGTTCAATGCCCGCATGACGGGCTCCCAGCCGGGGACATCCTGGACCGTCAGGGACCCCCACGAGCCGGCGAACAGCTCGTAGGTGCGCCGGCCGAACAGGAACGCCTCGGCGCGCTGGTAGGTCTGGTTGATGAACGTCACGGTCTCGTTGTCGCCCTTGCCCAGGGCCCATCCGCCGCGCTCGAATCCGTTCCTGCGGTCCTCCTCCGACGCGCCGCCGTTTCCCTGCATCACTCCGTCGATGGTGACCTGAGTCATGGTCGTCAGCTTCATGATCGCGGTTCCTTCACCTCGGCGCCGCCCCCTTGCGGGCGGCCTCACCCCTGCTACGAACACCACCGCCCCGATCCGACACCGCCTCCCGGATTTCTTTGAAGAACTTCCAGCGATCCGACAGGCCGGCTGCGCTCCACTTCCTCGACCCCGGATCAGGCGTACCTGAAGATCACTTCGGGTGCCTTAAGCCCTCCTTCAGGTGCGCCGCGCCACCCTCGGGCTGTCTCATCGAATCGGGGAAGGAGACCCCAATGTTCAAGCGACGCGCCGCCGTCGTCCTCACCGCCGTCACCCTCGGGCTCGCCGGTATGGCCGGGTCCGCGCTGGCCGACGACGGTCCGATCGAGGTGCGCGGCGAAGGGCTGGTCAGGGTCCACGGCGAGCCGGACCTCCCGGCCGGCCCGCTCACGTGCTGGCTGAACGACGGCAAGGTCGTCAAGTTCTCCAAGGCCAGGGTGGCCGAGCTCGTGGACGAGGAGTACATCGAGCCGGCCCGGCCCGTGACCGTGGACGGCGTGACGACCGTGCCCGCGGACCGGCTGTCGATCAGCGTCCCGGCCGGGGAGCTGCCGTACAAGGTCAAGGCCGGCAAGCGCTGGCACCGTAGCCGCGTCGTCCACCTCACGTGTGTGTGGAGGGACTACGCGGGCCGTTAGCCGCTGAGTGCGCCCCGGAGTCTTCCGGGGCGCACTCATTTCATGGTTTGGCGGGACAAAGCTGAGAGCGGCTGGTAAGGATGGGTTACCGGTCCTCTGGGCTGGGAGCCGCGGGCAGGTCGACGGGGGCGAGGAGAGGGCGCCGCCACCAGGACGTGTCGCCGACCCGGAATCGGCGGGGCGATCCGATGACGGAGAAGTGCTGATTGCCGCGTGCGTACCTGGATTACGAGCCTGCGCCCCTTCGATGCCCTGACCGTGCAGGCAGTGCTTGAGCGAACCACCGACTTCCGCGAGGCGGAGCGTTTCATCAGGCTCTTCCACGCCGAGAACCCCCAGGCCGGAGGCCTGCACGCCCGGCTGCGCGACGTCTCCAGAGACGTGGCCCGCCACGGGACCTACACCCACACGTACGAGGAGCTGGAGTTCGGCGCCCGGGTGGCCTGGCGCAACAGCAACCGGTGCATCGGACGGCTCTACTGGCGTTCGCTGAAGGTGCGCGACCGCCGGCAGGTGAGCACGGCCGAGGGGGTCGCCCTGGAGTGCGTCGAGCACCTGCGGGTGGCCACCGGGAACGGCAGGATCAGGCCCACGGTGACCGTCCTGCCGCCCGACACCCCGGCGCTGCCCGGCCCCCGGATCCTGAACGACCAGCTCATCCGGTACGCGGGCCACCGCACCCGGGAGGGCCGCATCGTGGGGGACCCGCACAACGCGGAGCTCACCGACCTGGCCAAGGCGCTGGGCTGGCAGGGCAGGTCCGGCCGGTTCGACGTGCTGCCGGTGATCATCCAGCCGAGCCTGGGCGATCCGCTGCTGTGCAACCTGCCGGGTGACGTCGTGCTGGAGGTGCCGCTGGTGCATCCGGAGTATCAGTGGTTCGAGGAGTTGGGCCTGCGCTGGCATGCCGTTCCGGCTATTTCCGACATGTGTCTGGAGATCGGCGGCATCTGCTACCCGTGCGCGCCCTTCAACGGCTGGTACATGGGCACCGAGATCGGCGCCCGCAACTTCGCGGACGCCGACAGGTACGACCAGCTCAAGGTCGTCGCGGAGCGGCTCGGGCTGGACACCTCGACCGAGCGGACCCTGTGGCGGGACCACGCGCTGGTGGAGCTGAACGTGGCGGTGCTGCACTCGTTCGAGCGGGAGGGGGTCACGATGACCGATCACCACACCGAGTCGCGCCGTTTCCTCACCCACCTGTCGCGCGAGGAGAAGGCCGGCCGCGTCTGCCCGGCGGACTGGTCGTGGATCGTGCCCCCGATGTCGGGCGGCGTCACCCCCGTCTTCCACCGCTACTACGACAACAGTGTCCTGAGCCCCGCCTTCGTCCATCACCGCCAGTCGCCGTCCTTGCCTTCCCGGCCTAGAACATGGTTCGGTTAGGGCATGGCAGAACTCGTGCTCTCATCCCTCGACCAGGGCGTACTCACACTGACCTTCAACCGTCCCGACACCCTCAACGCGTGGACGGACGCCCTGGGACGGCGCTACTTCGACCTGCTGGCGGAGGCCGAGAAGGACCCCGAGGTGCGGGCCGTCGTGGTCACGGGCGCGGGCAAGGGGTTCTGCTCGGGCGCGGACTTCAAGGCGCTGGCGGCGATCCAGAACGGCACCTACGACGTGGAGCCGGACCCGCGGCCCAACACGTTCCCGACCACGATCGGCAAGCCGATCATCGCCGCCGTCAACGGGGCCTGCGCGGGGCTGGGCATGGTGCACGCGCTCGTCTGCGACCTCGTCTTCACAGCCGCGGACGCCAAGTGGACCACGGCGTTCCCGCGCCGGGGGCTGATCGCGGAGTACGGGCTGTCGTGGGTGCTGCCCAAGCTGATGGGGCAGCAGCGGGCCATGGACGTCCTGCTGTCGGGGCGGGTGTTCACCGGGGCCGAGGCGTACGAGCTCGGGCTGGTCAACCGGGTCGTGCCGGGGGAGGGCCTGCTCTCCGAGGCGCAGGCGTACGCCCGGGAGCTCGCGGCCTACAGCTCGCCGGCGTCCATGGCGGTGATCAAGCGGCAGGTGTGGCACGACTGGGACGCCACCCTGGAGAGCTCCGCCGCGGCGGCCGTACGGGAGATGATGGCCTCCTTCGACCGCCCCGACTTCGCGGAGGGCGTCGCCAGTTTCCTGGAGCGACGCCCGCCGAACTTCCCGCCCCTTTAAGGGGCAGGGTAAGCGGGCAGGCTAGGCGGGCAGGGTAGGCGGCTCAGGCCAGGCGGTGGGCGCCGCGGGCCGGGACGGCGGGCAGGAAGCGCGGAGCCTGGAAGCCGTGCTCCGCGTACGCGGCGGTCACCGACTCCTCGACGCTGGACAGGCGCTCCACCGGCACCAGGGCGATGGCGGAGCCGCCGAAGCCGCCGCCCGTCATCCGGGCGCCCCGCGCCCCGCCCTTGATGGCGGCCTCGACCGCGACGTCCAGCTCCGGCGAGGAGACCTCGTACTGGTCCCGGAGCGACAGGTGCGAGGCGTTGAGGAGGGCGCCGATCTCGGTGACGGCACCGGCGCGCAGGAGGCCGATGAGGGCCTCGACGCGGTGGTTCTCGGTGACGATGTGCATCGTGCGCTTGCGCTCGTCACCCTGGAGCTGATCGAGGGCCGCCGCCAGGTCCGTGACGTCGCGCAGGGCCGGGACGCCGAGCTTGCGGGCCGCCGACTCGCACTCGGCGCGGCGCTTGGCGTACTCGCCGCCGGCGTGCTCGTGGTGGACCTGCGTGTCGATGATCAGCATGCTCAGCCCGTGGGCGGCCAGGTCGAGCGGGATGTTGCGGGAGCCGAGCGAGCGGCAGTCGAGGAACAGCGCGTGCCCCTCCTCGCACAGCGCAGAGGCGGCCTGGTCGAGGATGCCGCAGGGCATGCCGACGAAGTCGTTCTCGGCCTTCTGGCTGAGCAGGGCGATCTCCATGGGCGTCAGGCCCAGGTCGTGCAGGTCGTTGAGCGCGGAGGCGACGGCCACCTCGAGGGCGGCGCTGGAGCTGAGGCCGGCGCCCGGCGGGACGTCGCCGTCGATCGCGATGTCCGCACCCCGCACGCGGTCGCCCAGCATGGCGAAGACGCCGACGACGTAGCGCGTCCAGCCCGCAGACTGGTCGTGACTGGGAATCGTGACCGGCTCGCCGGGAGCCTGGAGGGAGAGGAGCCGGATGGTGCCGTCCGTGCGCGGTGTGATCGCGGCCGTGACGCCCCACGGCACGGCGAAGGGGAGGACGAAGCCGTCGTTGTAGTCGGTGTGCTCGCCGATCAGGTTGACCCGGCCGGGCGCACGCCAGACGGTCTGGGGGGCCGCGCCATAGGCGGCACGGAAAGCTTCAACAACGCGCATAATCGAACACTCCTCAACAAAGGCTCGACCGTAGACTAGCGCCATGGAAGAGCTCCTGGATCCCGGGCTCGGCCGGGTCCGGTTGTTCCTGATGCACGACGACAACAAACCCCGCAAACTCCGGTACAACCTGGGCCATTCCCGCCTGCTCACCTTCGGGGGCGCGTACTCCAACCACATCAGGGCCGTGGCCGAGGCGGGGCGGCGGCACGGGATCGAGACCATCGGGGTCATCCGGGGCGAGGAGCACCTGCCGCTGAACCCCTCCCTCGCCCACGCGAGGGCGTGCGGGATGACCCTGACCTACCTCGACCGGGCCTCCTACCGGCTCAAGCACACCGAGGGCGTGCTGGCGGGGCTGCGGGCGCGCTGGGGTGACGACGTGGCGATCCTGCCCGAGGGCGGGAGCAACGCGGCCGCCGTGCGCGGGTGCGCCGAGCTGCCGGGGGAGATCTCCGCGGAGTACGACGTCATCTGCTGCCCGGTCGGCACCGGCGGGACGCTGGCCGGGATCTCGGCGGGGCTGCCGGAGGGGAAGCGGGCGATCGGGTTCGCGGTGCTGAAGGGGGCGGGGTTCCTCGCGGGCGAGGTGGCCAGGCTGCAGCGGGAGGCGTACGGGCGCACCTGGGCGAACTGGGAGCTCAACCTGGACTACCACTTCGGCGGCTACGCCAAGTCGACCCCCGCTTTGGACGCATTTATCGGGAAATATCGTGTTGAAGGCATCTATGTGGCGAAGATGCTCTACGGGATCCTCGACCTCGCCCGGCAGGGCGCCTTCCCCGACGGCGCCCGCATCGTCGCCGTGATCACCGGTCAGCCCTCCACCTCGCAGACGTAGGGGAGGTCGCGCACCGGCTCGCATCCGCCGGCCGTCGGTGAAGCGATGAAGCGGTGAAGCGGTGAGCATCGCGCACGCGGCGTCCTCGTGGTGCGCGGAGAGCGCCGCGTGGAAGCGCTCGGCCGCCCGCGCCGGGGCGGCCGTGTCAGGGGCCGAGCTGGTCGAGGACCGGCGCGACCAGCGCGTTCAGCTCGCGGGTCAGCACCACCACCGCCCGGTGCGCGCGCTGCTCGACCTCGTCGTGCGGCCCCTCGGGCTCGGGTGGCAGGTCGTCCAGGGGCACGGGCACCTCCAGGAGCAGCGAGGTCCGCAGGAACGGGTGCCGGGCCAGGTCCTGCTGGGTCGGCTCGACGTACTGGCCGAAGGTCTCCTGCCAGCCCAGCCACCCCCGGTCGCGCCACCAGGCCCGCGAGCGGGTCAGCTCCTCGGGCAGCGGCGAGACGACCCTGACCCGCGCGTAGAGCGAGCCGTCCCAGGTGTTGCGGTGGCAGGTGGCGTCGAGCACGCGCCGGTCCCACCGTACGTAACCGGGGGTCAGCGCCGGCGGCGTGGCCAGCCGCCACGCGGCGCACGCGAACCTGACGGGGGCGATGTCACCCCATTCAAACTCTTCCAGATTCTTGCGAACGTGTACGGCATAGCGCCCGTCACGGTCTCTGTCGAACTCTTGATCGATCCAGAACGCCTTGCCCATGAGGACTACGCTACGGCCTCCCCCGCCCGGCGGGGGCTCCATAAGCACGTGCCATCTCCACAAATGGCCTGTGACGGACGTGACACATGTGTAGCTTTTTCACATTGTTGGATGACTTTGGAGTGAGCAATGGCGTCAGAACAGCTCGACGCGGCCATGGGCCACTGGAAAGCGGGAGACCTCGACCAGGCCGCCGCGCTGTTCAGGCAGATCGCGGCCACAGGGGACCCGGAAGCCTCCCACCTGCTGGCGGGCCTGCTGCAGGAGCAGGGGGACCTCGACGGCGCCGAGGCGGCGCACAGGTCGGTGATCCAGTCGGGCGACCCCGTGTTCGGGCAGCGCTCGGCCATCGCCATGGGCATGATGCTGGTCGCGGCCAAGGAGTGGCCGGCGGCGCACCGGGTGCTGACGATCGCTTCCGACGGGGCCGACTTCGAGGTGGCCGCGCTCGCCGACACGGCGATGGTGCTGGTGCTCACGCAGATGGGCGACGTGGAGGGCGCGCAGGAGGCGCTGGAGCGGGCCCGCAGGTGTGACAGCCCGGCGGTGGCCGAGCTGGCCGCGCGGCTGGAGCTGCCCGAGTTCCACTTCCGGGACCCGGCCTCGGCCCGCGAGCTGTACGAGGAGGCGGAGGACGAGGACGACTTCCGGGCGCTGCTGACCTGCGGCGACCCCGACGTGGTGTCGCTGTCGGCGTTCCGGCTGTACCAGATCTACGCCGAGGAGGAGGAGTTCGAGCAGGCCAGGCAGGTGTGCGAGCACGCCATCGCCGTCGGGCACCCCGACCACCTGGCCATGGCGCACAAGCTGCTCGGCGCGGTGCTGGTGGACCTGGGCGAGTACGCCGAGTCCGCCGCCGCCTACCGCGTGGCCGCCGAGGACCCGAGGCCCGACATCCGGCTGCCGTCGCTGATCGAGCTGGCCAAGGTGACCGCGTCGCTGGGCGACGTGGAGGAGACCAAGGCGATCTTCCGCCGGGTGATCGCCAGCGGGCAGCGCGAGTACGTCGTGCAGGCCCAGGCCTGCCTGGCCCAGATGCACGTCGAGGCGGGCGAGACGGCCGAGGCGCTGGCCGCGCTGCGCGCGGTGCTGGAGGCGGGCGAGGACGAGTGGGCGTCGATCTGCGTCACGCTGCTCGGCCTGCTGCTCGACCAGCATCCCGGGGTGTACGACGAGGCCATGGAGCTGGCGCGCTTCGCGTCCGGGCACGACGACCCCGACGCCGCGTTCAAGGCCACGCTGCTCCTCGAGCACGCCGCCAGGCAGCAGCCGCTGGCCGACCCCGTCGAGGAGCAGGCGCTCCAGGACACCGACGAGGGGCTGGCCCGCCTGCAGGCCGGTGACGTGGCCGGGGCCAGGCTGCTGCTGCGCGGGGCCGCCGACTCGGGCGCGGCCACGCAGTCGCTCAGGGCCATGGCGACGCTGGCCCAGCTGGAGATCGGCGAGGGCGACCGGGAGCAGGCCGACGAGCTGCTCGCGTACGTGGCCGAGGGCGACGACGTGCTCCAGGGCTTCAGCGCGGTCTTCCTGCTGCACCTGCTGCGCGAGTCGGGCGAGGAAGCGCACCCCGTGCTGGGCGCGATGCTCGACCACCAGCGACTGGGCAGGGAGGAGGGGCTGGTCCGCTACCGCGCGGCCATGGACCATCCCGATCCCGCCGTCGCCGCGATCGGCGCCGCCGTGTTCGCCCAGGTGCTGGCCTCGATCGGGTACGACCTGTCGGACGCGGCCAAGCTGTTCGAGTCGGCGGCCGAGAGCGGGGACCCGCTGGCGCTGTCGTACACGGCGGTGATCTGCAAGGAGGTGCTGTCCGACGAGGAGGCCTCGCTCGACCTGCTGCGCCGGGCCACGGCGGAGGGGCATCCGGTGCTGGCGCCGTGGGTGGGGTACGCGCTGGGCGGGCTCGTCACGGAGCACGACCTGGGCGAGGCGCGGGCCGCGTACACGACGGCCATGGACGGCGGCAACCGCGGACTGCGGATCGAGGCGGCCGCCTCGCTGTTCACGGTGCTGGAGCGGCAGGGCGACCTGCTGGCCGTCTGCCGGCTGCACGAGAGGCAGATCGAGGAGGAGACCTCCGCGGAAGAGCGCTCGCGCAGCGCCTGGCTGCTCGGGCTGCACCGGGTGCGGGTCGACGACCTCGCCGCCGCTCGGGCGGCCTTCGACCTGGCGACGGGGGAGCCCAAGGAGATGGGGCGCTTCGCCCGGTTCCTGCTCGACCGGGACCTCGACGCCGCCGCCGAGGCGCTGGCCGAGATCGACGACGAGGGCAACGCGTTCCTGGTGAGCATGCTGGCCATGGAGAGCGCGCACGCCTGGCAGCGGCGCGGCGAGATCGCCGCCGCCGACGCGGCGCTCTCGCTGGTGCTGGCCGCCGGGCACCCCAACTACCGGCAGGAGGCGGGCTGCTACCTCGGCGCGCTGCGGAACGAGGCGGGGGACAAGCGCGGGGCGCTGGAGGCGTGGGAGCAGGTCGCGGAGGGCGACAACGAGCGCCTGGCCGCCATCACGCTGCGCGACATCGGGCAGGTGCGGCAGGAGCTCGGGCTGCTGGTCGAGGCGGCCGCCGCCTACCGGGGAGCGCTCGGGGAGCTGAGCGAGGCGCGCAGGAAGGACGCGACCGTGCGGCTCGCCGAGGTGCTCGTGGCGAGCGGGGCGGCGCAGGAGGCCGGCGAGCTGATGACGGAGGAGTTCGGCGCGGCCGGGCGGCTCAAGTTCGCCGTCGTTCTCCGCGACCACGGCGACCTGAGCGCCGCCCTGTCCCTCCTGGCGCCCGGCTCGGGCGATACGCTCGAGGAACAGGTGCTCGGGGAGCTGCTGGCCAGGACGGGCGACGTGCTGGGGGCGCGGGAGGCGTTCGAGCGGGCCGTGGCCGCCGACCCCGAGTCCGCGTCCGGTGCGCTGATATGGGCGGGCCGGACGCTGGCCGAAGCGGGCGACGACGAGTACGCCCGCTCCGCCTACGAACGGGTCGTCGCCCTGGACGACGACGAGTGGTTCACGGCCGTCGCGCGCGTCCGGCTCGGCACGGCCTCGGCCAAGGAACGCGGATGGGTGCTGGCCGACGACGGCGACCGGGAGGGGGCGGTCGCGGCGCTGACCGAGTTCGCCGGGTCGGAGCTGATGGCCGAGGTGCTGCTCGCGCTCGAAGAGGACGACGCGAAGGCCGTACGCCGGCTGGTGGCCGCGGCGGACCCGCAGGACCGGCGGGAACCCCTCGCCGAGACCCTTGAGCGGGCCCGCGGGCTGGACAACGAGCACGCGGCCGCGGCGCTCTGCCGGGTGGTCGTCGAGTTGGGCGAGCCCGACCTCGCCGCGCAGGCCGCGGTGGACCTCGGCGTGGTCCTCGCCGAGCGCGGCCAGCACTGCCGGGCCGAGCTGAGCACCCTGCCCGCCACCGGGCACCCGCGCACGGCCGAGATGGCCTGGCGCAACATCGCCATCCTCCGCCACCGCCGCGGCGACCTCGACGGGGCGATCGAGGCGGCCCGCGCCGCGATGCCCGCCACCGCCGTCGTGCTGGCCGACCTTCTCAACGCGCGGGGCGACGCCGAGGGCGTACGCGAGGCGCTGACCGCCGGTGCGGCGGCCGGGGACCTCGAGAGCGAGCGCCACCTGATCGCCCACCTGCTCCTCATGGAGGACCACGACGCGGTGGTGGAGGAGGCCGAGCGGGCCGTCGGCACCGGCGACCCCGAGACCGTGTCGATGGGCTACTGGGCCTGGGGCGACGCGTACAAGGCGCGGGACGACCTGGAGAACGCGGCCCTCATGTACCGGCGGGGCGTGGAGACCGGCTTCCCCGGCACCTCGGCCGGCATCCGCGTGGACCTCGCCAAGGCCCTGCGCGGCCTGGGCGACACGGCCGGCGCCGTCCGGGAGGTGCGGCTGGCCATGGAGTCCGGCGCGCCCGACGCGGTGGACCGGGGCGGCGTGCAGCTCGGCATCTGGCTGTACGAGGAGGACGACCACATGGGCGCCGCCCAGGCGTTCGCGGCCGCCGCGGGCGCCGGTTCCGAGGTGGCGGCGGGCAACCTGCGCGTGCTCGCCCACCAGGCGTCCGACCGCGGCGAGCACGACCTGGCCGTGCGGATCCTCCGGCTGATGGGCGAGGAGGCCGCCGCCGTGGCGCGCGAGCTGGGCGAGCGGTGTGCGCACCCGGCCGCCGTACGGGCGTACTTCGAGCTGGCCGAACGGGGGTCGTTCACCGAGCTGGACGTCGCCGACCGGCTGGCCGAGCTGGGCGAGCACGCCGAGGCCCGGGCGATCTACGAACGGCTCAGCCGGGACGACGACGCGGACGTACGGTTCGTCGCCGGCGGCAGGCTGCTCGAACTGCTCGACGACGAGGGGGACACCGAGGCGTTCTTCGACGTCGCGCAGCGGGCGGCGGCCGACGCCGACAGCCCCATCCGCGGGGTGTTCGGGAGCCTGCTCGGCATGCTGCAGGGCAACCGCGGGGACACCGAGGCGTCCCTGGACACGTTGCGGGCGGCCGCCGCCGGGGGCGAGCCCATCGCGGTGGCCACGCTGGCGCAGACGCTGGTCGGGGCCGGGCTGGTGGACGAGGGGCGGGAGGCGTACCTGCGGGTGCTCGACGCCGGCGACGCCGACCTCGCGGCCCGGGCGACGATCGCGCTGGGGCAGACGTACCACGAGGAGGACGAGGAGCGGGCCCGGCAGTGGTACCTGAGGGGCGTCGAGGAGGCCGAGGGGCACTACAGCGCGCTCGCGGCGATGTACCTGGGCGCGCTGGCCAAGCGGAACCGGGACTTCCCCGAGGCGCTCACCTGGTACCAGCGGGTCATCGACGCCGGGGACACCGAGTCGGGGCTGGCCGCGGCGCACCTCGGCGAGCTGTGCTACTGGCTCGGCGACCACGACGGCGCCCTGCGCTACTACGAGCTCACGCTGGGGCTGACCGAGCAGGCCGACCTGGTGGCCGAGGCCGCCTGCCGGATGGGGGAGATCAGGTACGCGCGGGGTGACGTGGAGCTGGCCCGGCGGTTGCTGCGGACGGCGGTGGAGACCGGCGACCCGTCCTTCGTCTCCCCGGCCTCGTCGCTGCTGGCCAAGATCGGGTAAGCCAGGTCAGGCGTGCCCGAGGCCCGCCGGCAGCAGGGCGCGGAGCGTGGCCCGGACGGACTCCAGGTCCACCGCCTCGGGAG
Source organism: Nonomuraea sp. NPDC003201 (assembly GCF_053590415.1). Classification (NCBI taxonomy): domain Bacteria; kingdom Bacillati; phylum Actinomycetota; class Actinomycetes; order Streptosporangiales; family Streptosporangiaceae; genus Nonomuraea; species Nonomuraea sp. NPDC003201. The sequence continues at coordinate 8,569 of NZ_JBSFTC010000073.1, read as the reverse complement.
CGACGCGCCACTGGGCGTGGACGCCGATGACGGCCCCCACCAGCAGGACCGCGAACGCCTCCGGGTCGGTGCCCGGGGGCAGCGCGTCCGCCGGCATCCGGGCCAGCACCCCTTGCCGGAGTGCCGCGTGGAGCCGGGCGTAGTGCTCGCGGATCGGTGAGCCGACCTCCACGGCCTCGGCGAGCAGGGTGATGAACAGCCGCGTGGCGGGCCGGCGGATGAAGCCCATGATCTGGTCGAGCGGATCGCCGGCGGGCGGGGGGAAGCCGCTCGGCACGGCCTGGACCTGGTCGTCGACCACCGCTTCCAGCAGGCCGAGCTTGTTGCCGAAGTGCCAGGGGATGGAGCCGCGGCTGATGCCGGCCTTGTCGGCGATGTCGATGAAGCTCGTCTGCCGGTATCCCTTCTCGGCGAAGAGCTCGGCCGCGGCCGTCACCAGCAGCCGGCGGCTCTCCTGAGTGCTCTCGATACGTCGCGTGGCCATGCGGCCATCTAACCAGGTATGCCGGATGACAGAGCATATGCCCGGCGATATAGCCTGTGTTCGCCAACATAGAAAGGTGTCACGATGGACTCCAAGAAGCGGCTGCTCCGCTGGGCGAGCGGGATCATGCTGGTGCTGGGTGCGGGGCACCTGTTCCTGCTGGCGCTCTTCGCCTGGGGCGACGTCGCCGGCTGGGCGGACCGGGGGCTGTGGGCGGCCGTCCCGCTCGAATTCACGGGCGGCGCCCAGACGGTGGAGTCCCTGCAGAACAAGCTCGTCTTCTGGGCCGGTCCGGGGGGCTTCGCCGTCCCCTTGTTCCTCCTGGGGTGCCTGATCTGGCACCTGGCCGGACGAGGGGTGGCGATGCCCGCCGGACTCGGCTGGGGTGTCGCGGCGTGGTGTGCGCTGGGCGGCGTCCTGCTCGTGCCGTCCCCGTTCTTCGCCGGGACGGTCTCCGGGGCGCTCATCGTCGTGGCGGCCCGGGTCGGCCCTGGTCCTAGTTCAGGCGGGTGACCCGGCCCAGGGCCGGGGCCTGCAGCGGGCTCTTCGCCCGGATGTAGGACTCGAACGCCTCGATGTCGCGTACCTTCTCCACCCGGTCGGTGCCCTCGGTCAGCACCGAGAAGCCGTCGCCGCCGTTCGCGATGAAGGAGTTGGCGGTCAGGCGGTACCTCGCGGCCGGGTCGACGACGGTCCCGTTGAGCTTGACGGTGGCCGGGTCGATCCGGTCGCAGGCGGGCTTGGCGTTGTCGTAGGTGTACGTGAGCCCCTGGGAGACGCCGAGCACGCGTGCGGTGCCCTGGCCGCACCACTGTTGCTCCAGCAGCCGTTCCAGCTGGGTGCCGGTGAGCGTCATGGTGACGAGCATGTTGCTGAACGGCTGCACGCGCAGCGCCTTGCCGTGCGTCACCAGGTTCGCCATCTCGTTGCCGGTGGGGTTGACGATCAGGTCGCCGCCGATGCCGCCGCCGTAGGGCGGCTGGATCCCGATCTGGGCGCCGCCGTTCTCCGGGGCCGAGGTGGCGAAGAGCCGGGCGTCGGCCAGGGCGTGGCCGACGGTGGACTCGCCGGCGGCGTTGCGCTGGGCGGTGAGGTCGCGGGCGAGCAGGCCGACCGGCCGGTCCAGCAGCTTCTGCCCCTGCTCGTCGGTCCTGCGGCGCAGGGCGGCGATCTGGCCGTCCGGCTTGACGTCATGGGTGACGGTGAGGTTCTCGGCCTTGGAGGCGGTCGGGTTGCCGGTCGCCCGGTCGACGGTGAGGGAGATCCTGGTGAGCTCGCGCGTGTGGCCCGAGGTCTGGGTGACCGGGATGCCGTTGATCACGCAGTTGTACGCGTTGTGCGTGTGCCCCGAGATCACCGCGTCCACCTCGGGATCGAACCGCTGCACGATGTCCTTGATCGGCCCGGCCAGGTTGTTGCACTGGTTGGGCAGGCCGCCGCCGGTCTGGCCGCCACCCTGGTGGATCAGGACCACGATGGTCCGCACACCCTTGGCCTTGAGCTCGGCCGCGTACGTGTTGACCGCCTCGGCCTCGTCGCGTCCCTCCAGCGGTGCGGTGGGGCCGGGGGCCTCGTTCAGCGTGTTCTTGTAGCTGACGCCGATGATGCCGACCTTGACGCCCTTGACCTCCTTCACGATGTAGGGGGTCATCGCGGGCTTGCCGGTGGTGGTGTCGATGATGTTGGCGCCCAGGTACGGGAAGTCGGCGCCCTTGAAGCCAGGGAGCGCGCACCCTTCGATCGGGTGGCAGCCGCCGTTCTCCATCCGGCGGAACTCGGTCAGGCCCTCGTCGAACTCGTGGTTGCCGACGCTGGAGGCGTCCAGGCGCATCAGGTTGAGCGCCTGGATGCCCGGCTCGTCGTGCAGGGCGGTGGCGTTCATGGTGCTGGAGGAGATGTTGTCGCCGGCCGCGAGCCGCAGCGTGCCGTGGGGATTGTCGCGCTGGAGCCGGTCCATGTGGGCGGCCAGGTACTCGGCGCCGCCCGCCGGGACCGGGCCGGACGGCGTCATGGCGAAGCTGGTCGGGAAGCCGGAGTGGAAGTCGTTGAAGGCCAGTAACTGGATGTCCACCGCGTCGGCGCGGGTGGGCAGCAGGCCGGCGCTCCCGAGCACCAGCGCCAGGAGGAAGTTCCGCATGGCCTCGAAAGTGACATACTCCCAACGCATCACACAAGGGGGAAATTTTCTAACATCGTCTGTTTAATGTTAACTATTGACATACATGTCGGAAAGCGGGAGGGTTCCTCCCATGTCACCGATCCTGGCCAGAATCCGGGGGGTCGAGCCCACCCTCACCGCGACCCACCGGCGCATCGCCGAGACGATCCTGGCGGACCCCGCCGCCGTGGCCGCCTCGACCATCGGCGAGCTGGCGGAGCGGTGCGGCACCTCACTCACCACCGTCACCCGCTTCTGCCGCGAGCTGGGCCTGGCCGGCTACCCCGAGCTCAGGCTGGCGCTGGCGGCCGAGCTCGGCCGCAACGACGCCACCCCGCGCGAGCAGAGCCTGATCGCCTTCTCGCCGGACGACCCCGCGAGCCTGGTGCTGCGCAGCCTGCTGGCCAGCGACATGCGCGCGATGGAGGAGACGGCGGCCCAGCTCGACCTCGAGGCGGTGGACCGGGCCGCCTCCGCCCTGGTGCGCGCCAGGTTCATCGACTTCTTCGCGGTCGCCGGCAGCGCCGGCGTGGCCATGGACCTGCACCTGCGGCTGCACGCCATCGGCCGGCCGGGCGCGCTGTGGACCGACGTGCACAACGCCGTCTGCAGCGCCAACGCGCGCAACGACCACGACGTGGCGCTCGGCATCTCCCACTCGGGCACCACGGCCGAGGTCGTCGAGCCGCTGACCATCGCCAAAAAACGCGGCGCCACCACGATCGCCGTCACCAACTTCCCCCGCAGCCCGCTGGCCGAGGCCGCCGACATCGTCCTCACCACCGCCGCGCAGGACACCCCCTTCCGCGCCGGCGGGGTGGCCGCCCGCCACACCCAGATGCTCGTCCTGGACTGCCTCTACATCGGCGTCGTCCAACGCACCCATCAGACCAGCAACCAGCTGCTGACCGCCGCCACCGACGCGGTCGCCAAGCACCGCCTGCCCCCACGCTAGGAGCCCCCATGCGCCTCGCCGCCGCTGTCGCGCTGGCGATAGCCCTCACCGCCTGTGCCCCTTCGACCACCACCAGTGCCGGCGAGGGCAAGGTCACCCTCTCGGTCTGGGGGTGGGGTCCCGAGGCCAACTACGACAAGATGTTCGCCGAGTACGAGAAGCTCAACCCCGGCGTCGACGTCGACGCCCGCTCCTTCACCACCGCCACCGAGTACGACACGATCCTGTCCACCGGCCTGGCCGGCGACAGCGGCCCCGACCTGGCCTGGCTGCGCGCCGGAGCCCAGCTGCAGCCGCTCGTCGAGGCCGGCCGGCTGCTCCCGCTCGACACCAAGGACGTGCCCGGCCTGGCGAGCTACGACGAGGGCGTCCTGCGGGCCGCCAAGGGCGACAAGGACGGCAAGGTGTACGGCGTCCCGTTCGCCGTGCAGACCCTGCAGGTGATCTACAACAAGAAGATCTTCGCCGACAACGGCGTCACCCCGCCCAAGACGTACGACGAGATGATCTCCTCCGCCGAGAAGCTCAAGGCCAAGGGCATCATCCCGTTCGCCTTCGGCGGCAAGGACGACTGGATGCTGCCGATCGTGGCGAGCATCTTCGGCACCGCCCAGTGGGGCGGCGACGAGTTCCTCGCCGAGGTCAAGGCCAAGCGGAAGAAGTTCGCCGACCCGCGCTTCGTCGAGGGCATCGAGCAGCTCGGCAAGCTCAAGCCGTACTTCCCCGAGAACGCCGCCGGCGTCTCCTACACCGACGCGCAGATCCTGTTCTCCTCCGGCAAGGCGGCCATGTTCCCCGGCGGCCTGTGGGAGCTGAACTTCTTCAACGAGAACGCCAAGGGCGTCGAGCTGGGCGTCTTCACGCCGCCCTCGCCGGATGGCCAGGGCCTCATGCCCGGCTTCACCGACGGCTCCTACGGCATCAACGTCAAGACCAAGCACAAGGCCGAGGCGCTGAAGTTCGCCGCCTGGCTGGCCTCCAAGGACTACGGCCAGCTCTACACCGACACCCTGCGCATCTTCTCCGCCGTCCCCGGCGTCACGCCCAAGGACCCCCTGCTCGGCGAGGTCGCCACCACCTTCGAGCAGCACGGCGCGGCCTACTTCATGAACGAGTTCGCCTACGGCAACCCCTCCTCGGCCGCCGTGTTCTCCAAGGCGCTGCAGGAGATGCTGCTGGGCCGGATCACCGCCAAGGAAGCGGCGGAGCGGCTCGACAAGAGCGTGTCCACATGGCTCTAGGCATGCGGCGGGGGCGGGGATCGTCGTACCTGTTTTTGATCCCCGCCTTCCTCCTCTACTCGGCCTTCGTGGTCTACCCGCTGTTCACCGGCCTGACCTACAGCTTCTTCTCCTGGAAGGGCACGCTGCGCGGCGGCTTCGCCGGGGTGGACAACTACGCCGGCCTGCTGTCGGGCACCTTCCTCGACCAGCTGCTGCCGGCGCTGGGGCACAACTTCCTGCTCTTCGCGGGCACCATGCTGGTGCAGAACACGCTGGGCCTGGCCTTCGCGCTCGCGCTGTCCCGCGTACGGCGCGGCAAGCGGGCGCTGCAGACCATGTTCGCCCTGCCGTACCTGGTCAACCCCCTGGTCATCGGCTACCTGTGGACCCTGCTGCTCAGCCCCGCGTTCGGCCCGGTCAACGCGTTCCTCAAGCCGCTCGGCCTGGCGATGCCGTGGCTGGGCGACCCGGACACCGCGCTGCCGACCGTCATCATGATCACCACCTGGCAGTGGGTGGGCTTTCCGATGCTGCTGTTCAGCGCCGCCCTCGGCGGCATCCCCCAGGAGTACGGCGAGGCCGCCAGGACCGACGGCGCCGGCTCCTGGCAGGTGTTCTGGCGCATCACGCTGCCGCTGCTCAAGCCGGCCATGGCCACCGTCACGATCCTCAGCTTCATCGGCAGCATGGGCACCTTCGCCCTCGTCTACGCGCTCGGCGGCTCCAACGGCGCCCCGGCCGGCGCGACGGACGTGCTCGGCCTGCTGTTCTACCGGACCGCCTTCGCCTCGGGCGACGTCAACGCTGTGGGCACCTCCTCGGCGCTGGCGGTCTTCATGTTCACCTTCATCTTCGGCTCGACGCTGCTGCTCGAGCGGGTCCTGAGGAGGAGGGCATGAGGGCGCTGGCGATCAAGATCCTGCTCTGGGGCTACGCCGCCTTCTCCATGGCGCCCCTGCTCGTCATGGTGCTCAGCTCGTTCCGGCCCACCAGCGAGATCTTCGACCAGCCGCTCGGCCGGCCCACCGGGTTCGGCAACTACGTCAAGGCGTGGACGGAGGCGTCCTTCTCCACGTACGTGGTCAACTCGGCGGTCGTCGTGGTCTGCGCGGTGCTGCTGGGCGCCGGGGTCTCGCTGCTGGCCGCGTACCCGCTGGGCCGCAGGGAGTTCCGCGGCCGCGCGATGTTCGCCGCCTATTTCATCTCCGGCATGACGCTGCCCGCCCATCTGGGCGTGCTGCCGCTGTTCTACCTGCTGGAGAGCATGGGGCTGGTGGACTCGCTGGCCGGGCTGGTGCTGGTCTACGCGGCCGGGTCGGTCCCGTTCAACGTCTTCGTGCTGACCGCCTTCTTCCGCCAGCTGCCGTACGAGCTGGACGAGGCCGCGTCCCTGGACGGCGCAGGCCCGTTCGCGACCTTCTGGCACGTCATGCTGCCGCTGGTCCGGCCCGCGCTCGCGACGGTGGTGGTCTTCCAGTTCGTGCCGATCTGGAATGACTTCTTCTACCCCCTGGTCCTGATGCGGGACGAGAGCAAGCTGACCCTGCCGGTCGGCCTCACCCACTTCTTCGGCCAGTTCCAGAACGACTGGGGGACGCTCTTCGCCGGCCTGGTGATGACGACGATCCCCCTGGTCGTGCTCTTCGTCCTGGCCACGCGCCAGATCGTCGCCGGGCTGACCGCCGGCATGAACCGTTGAGGAAACAATCCATGGATCTTGTGATGGCCTTCGCCGACGAGGCGCGCTCCCGCCTGGACCGGCTGCTGACCGGCCAGCTGCCCGCGATCAGGCGGGCGGGGGCGCTGATCGCCGAGGCCGTGCGCGCCGGCGGCGTCGTGCACGCGTACGGGACGGGGCACTCGGAGGCGGTGGCGCTGGAGGTGGCGGGCCGGGCGGGCGGTCTCATCCCGACCAACCGGCTCACCCTGCGCGACCCGGTGGTGCTGGGCTCGGCCGACCCCGGCGAGTTCGACCCGCTGGCCGAGCGCGATCCGCGCACCGCGCACCAGGTGCTGGCCCTGCACACGATCGAGAAGTCCGACGTCTTCGTCATCGCCTCCAACTCGGGCGGCAACGGCTCGACCGTGGAGATGGCCCGGCTGGTCAAGGAGCGCGACCTGCCGCTGATCGCGATCACCTCCCTGGCCCACTCCGGCGCCATCACCTCGCGCCACCCGTCAGGGGAGCGGCTGTTCGAGCTGGCGGACATCGTGATCGACAACCTGGCGCCGTACGGCGACGCCGTCCTGCCGACCGAGCACGGCCCGGTCTGCGGCATCTCCTCGATCACCTCGGCGATGGTCGTGCAGCTGATGATCGCCGAGGCGATCGGCCTGCTCCAGGAGGATGGAACGGTCCCGCCGGTCTACCTGTCGGCCAACATCCCCGGTGCCGACGCGCACAACGACGCCCTCGTGGCCCGCTACGCCGGGCGGATCAGGACCGGAGCGCTGTGAACCTGACGATCGCCGCCTTCTGGCCGCCACCGCCCCACGAGACGACGGCCGCCCGCTACCGGGAGATCGCCGACGCCGGCATCGACCTGGTGATCACCGGCAACTACCTCAACGACCGCGTCATCCTGCGGCACGCGCTGGCCTGCGCCGAGGAGGCGGGGCTCGGCGTGCTGGTCGCCTCGGACCCGCGCGTGGACGTGCTCATGCGCGACCTGGACGTGGACCCCGCGCCGCTGATCGGCCGGGTGGTCGACGACTACCGCCCGTTCCGCTCCTTCCGCGGCGTCAGCCTCATGGACGAGCCGCACGCCGAGCAGTTCGCCAGGGTGGCGGCCGGGGTCGCCGCCGTGCGCGCGGCCGGCGCCTTCGCCTACGCCAACCTCCTCCCGAGCCACGCCACCGGCCCCTACGACGCGTACGTGGGGGAGTTCGCCAGGATCGTCCGCCCCGACGTGCTCTCCTTCGACCGCTACCCGTTCCTGGCCGACGGCTTCGACGAGGGCTACCTCGCCGACCTGGCGACCGTGCGCGAGCACGCGCGCCGGGCGGGCCTGCCCGCCTGGATGTACGTGCAGACGCTGGCCTACGACGGGCACCGCGAGCCGACGGCCGCCGAGCTGGCCTGGCAGGTCAACACCGCGCTCGCCTACGGCTACACCGGCATCCAGTACTTCACCTACTGGACGCCCGACCCGGCGCGCGGCGAGGGCTTCCGGCCGGCGCTCATCGACGGGGACGGCGTGCCGACCGGGCGCTACGGCATGGTGCGCGACCTCAACACCCGCTGGCTGCGCCCGGTGGCGGCGGAGCTGTCCGGCTGGACGTCGGCCGGCCACGACGGCGACGTCCTGGTGGGCCGCTACGGGGAGGGCCGGCTGTTCGTCTGCAACGCCCGCCACGACGAGCCGGCCGAGGTCGCGCTCAACGGGATCACCGAGGCCTTCGACCCGGCGACCGGCGCCTACGAGGCGTGTGGCACGGCCTTCACCCTCGCGCCCGGCGCGGCGAGACTGGTCCGATGATGCTCTTCGCCGGCGTCGACGCCGGCGGCACCACCACCCGGGCCGCCCTCCACGCGGCGGACGGGACCAGGCTCGGATACGGCACCGCCGGCCCGGGCAACCCGGCCGCGCACGGCGGCCCGGCGGCCGGGGCGGCGATCGAGCAGGCCCTGCGCCGCGCGCTCGACGGCCTGGACCCGTCGCTGGTGGCCGCCTCGGTGGCGGGGGTGGCGGGCGCGGACGACGGCTTCGCCGAGGTGCTGCGGCGCGTCTGGACGGCGTGCGGCATCG
>NZ_JBSFTC010000072.1:0-40921 GCF_053590415.1 Nonomuraea sp. NPDC003201 | reverse complement strand
CCGAACAAGATCGACACCATCTACGCTCTGGCCTCGTCCTCCAAGCCGTTCACCGGGCTGGCTGTCGTGCAGCTCGTCCAGCAGGTGTGGCCCCCGGCCCCCCGAGAGCCCGTAGGCGGCTCCACACAGCCTCTGCCGGCCGTCCCGGCCGCCCTGCCCGTGTCGCCGCAGCAGGGCCCCGGCACGCCCCTCCCGCGCCGGCAGAGCCCCGATCCGGAACCCGCGGCCCACCAGGTGTCCGGACCTGAGCCGTCGCCTGACGCCCCGCAGGAGGCCCCGCCCGGGTCGCGGCGGGCCGCCGCCCCTGGAGGCCGCAAGAAGCGCACGGTCCTGGTCGCCGTGGCCGCCGTCATCGTGTCGCTGGTCACCATGGGCGCCCAGTCGTACGACGGCTACCTCTTCTACGAGAAGACCACCACGAAGGAGACCAAGGAGACCGTCGTCTCCGCCGGCCAGGCGGCCAAGGTGAAGAACATCGAGTGGCGGGCCACGGTCACCCGCATCGAGATGCCCGACAACCTCCCGTACGGCCCCGAGGTGACCGCGCTGAGGGTGGACATCACCAAGAAGATCCTCGACGCGGGCAGCGTCACCAAAACCGGCATGTTCACCGAGGCCAAGCTGGAGGACCGCGCCGGCCGCAGCTGGGTCGTGAGCGTCGATCCGCAGAGCGACCGGCCGACGGACCGGCTGGAGGTCGGCAAGGAGTACAAGATCCTGGCCGCGGCGGTGGTGCCGACCGCGGTGGCGGACGAGGTCGAGCTGTCCTTCAGGCCGAGCAACTACCGTTCGGACACGCCCACGGAGGACCTCTTCAAGCGGGACACCGTGGCCAAGCTCGAGGCCGACGTCGACGTCCTGAGGTTCAGGCGGCGCTGAGCGGTCGCGGCCGGCGACCGCCCGTGGGTCGCCGGCTCAGACGTCGTCGAACGGCTCGCCCCTGAGCCGTGCTCTGGTGGCCGCGAGGTCGTACGTGGCCGCCAGCAGCGCCATCGTGAGCACGGCCACGACCGTCTCGCGCACGAAGATCAGCGGCGGCCCCTGGAACTGCCACACCCACTCCCGCTCGGTGCCGATGAGCCACCGCAGCCCCCGCTCGGCGTACTCCCCGCCGACCAGCAGGCCCACGTAGCACAGGCACATCATGCCGAACAGCGGGAGGCCGGCCTTGGCCACCATCCGCAGGGAGTTGGCCAGCGGCAGCCAGCGGTCCCTGATCCCGCCGGTGAGCTGGTCGAACGACTTCTGGGTGAGGTCGTGGGTGCCCTCCAGCCGGTCCACCCCCCGCTCCAGGCGGGTGCCCTTGACCAGGGCGCGGGTCTCGTCGGAGTACGAGCCGAAGACGAGCATCGCCACGGTGAGCCAGGCCAGCGGGACGGCCACGGCGTCGAGGAAGAACGGCCAGGCGTCGCCGAGGAAGCCGGTGACGGATTCCCACAGCGGCACGTTCTTCTGCGCCTCGGCCCAGAGCTCCTCCGTGCCGGCCACCACGTTGCGGTGCTCGACCCAGTCGGTGCGCGCGGTGCCGATGTAGAGGGTGGCGTTCAGGCCGTAGAAGACGAAGGCGAACTCCGAGAAGGCCGCGCAGAAGCCGTAGAACTTGCCGCTGCCCTCGGTCTTCTCCAGGAGCTTGGCGAAGAGCAGCTTCAGCCCGAACATGACGGCCATCGCCCCCAGCGACACCCGCCAGTCGAGGTCCGTGAGTCCCCGGCCGACCTGGGACTGCTCCCCGAAGAAGGACGCCGACGTCTGGTCGTAGATGTGGTGGAACAGGTCCATCTGGTAGACGTCCCTGGCGTCCTCCGTCTGGAAGCCCCACGCCAGGTAGAGCACGGCGAAGGCCGGGGCCACCCGGTCGAGCACCCGGAAGAAGCGCTCGTCCTGCATGCCCTCCTCGGTCTTCGCGCGCATCTCCCACAGGGCGTTGCGCAGGGAGTACAGCATGCCGGCGGTGACCGTCATCACCGACAGAATGATCAACGTGAGCAGCGTCATCACGAGGACCAGGCGGACCTGCCGGAAGTCGCCGTAGGCGACCTCGGTGGCGGCGTAGAGCAGGACGAAGCGGGTCAGCTGACCGGCGGCGTACCAGAGGATCAGAGGCAGGGCGCACTTCCCCGCCAGCCGTAGGGCGTGCAGGGGCAGCGAATACGGCGACGGCATCCCCTGAGCCGGCGTAGGCCCAGGTCGGGGAGGTGCCGCCACACCTGTCGAACCGGACATCTGCAGAATCGTATCGGTCTGTCACACATGTCGCAGCAGCAACCCCGGAAAGCGCGATGCTCGGCATGCCAGTGCGGGTGTGGTCCCTGGGCAGTGACAAAAGAATTATCGGCGGGGAAATGGCGGTCCCGCAGCGGGGCGCGTGCCATTGCTCTATGGAGCCACGGCCCGCACTCGACGCCGATCCCCACGTCGTGGGAGATCGCCTCCGGCGGCTGCGGCACGAGCGCGGCGTGTCTCTGTCGGAGCTCGCCAAGCGCGCGGGCATCGACAGGGAGACCCTGTCGGACGTCGAGACCGGCAAGGTCAACGCGACGGCGGAGACGCTCTGGGCGATCACCGCGCAGCTCGGGGTGCCGATCGGGGCGATACTCGACGCGCCGCGCGAGCCGCAGATCATGCGGGGCAGGGCGATGGAGGCGGAGCTGCTGGAGGTGTTCGAGGACGACCGGATCACGTACGAGCTCTACCGGGTCACCGTCCCGCCGGGCCTCACCCAGACCTCACCCGCCCACCACGAGGGCGTGAGCGAGCACGTCACGGTCTTCACGGGCACGCTCAGCGCGGGCCCCATGCGCGAACCGCTCACCGCCGGGCCGGGCGACCACATCTCGTGGATCTCCGACGTGCCGCACGGCTACCGCGCGCACGGCCCCGACGTCGTACGCGCCACGCTCCTCATGCGCTACCCGATCAAACCCTAGGCATTGGCGGGCCTGCACGTGCGGCACGGCCGGTAGCCGGCGGCCCTGGCCTGGGCGATGGTGCGGAAGCCGTGCCGGTGCCGCGGCGTGATGCGCCGCGCGTTGTGGCAGGTCGGGAAGCACACCACGCCCGTGGTGTCGCTGGCCAGGTAGAACACCCGGTCCCCCGCCAGCTCCCGTACCCGCTCCAGGTCGGCGCCCTCGGCCAGCAGCAGCCGTTCCTTGGCCGCCGGGCCGAAGACGTAGTCCCCCGCGACGCCGTCCGACCGGGTGACGCGGTGGCACGGGATCAGCAGCGGCACGGGGTTGCGGCCGAGCGCCGTGCCCACCGCGCGCACCGCCCTGGGCCGGCCGATCCGCTCCGCGATCCACGAGTACGGCCTGACCTCGCCGCGCGGGATCGTACGGACCGTCTCCAGCACGTCGCGCTGGAAGTCGCTCACCTCGCGCAGGTCCAGCCGCAGCCGGCCCAGGCGCCCCGTGCGCAGCGCGGGCAGCAGCCCGGCGGGCGGGCGTTCGGCGGGCAGCAGCGGGCGGGCGAAGCGCCCCCTGAACGCCTCGGCGAACCCGTCGCCCGGGCGCACGTAGGCCACGCCCTGGTCGGTGAACGCGACCCGTAGCTCCCCGATCGGGCTCGGGACGCCTACCCAGCGGGCCGCGATCCGGTCGAGCAGTCCCTCGGGCGCGTCGGCGGCCAGCGCCGACAGCCCGGCCAGCAGTGGATCGTGGGTCATCGGGCACCTCCCAGTGCGCGCAGCCGCCGCAGTCCCCGCGACACGTGCGACTTGACCGTGCCCTGGGGGATCCTGAGCACGGTGGCGATCTCGCTGACCGGCAGGTCGACGACGTGCCTGAGCACGACCGCGACCCGCTGCTCCTCGGGCAGCAGGCCGAGGAGCTCGGCCAGCTCGTCGCCGGTCTCGCGGCGTACCGCGGCATCCTCGACGTCCTGGCCGAGGTCGACTTCCTCGATCGGCTGGTCCCGCAGCTCCGGTGGTGGCTTGCGGGACCTGGTCCTGGCGCAGTTGCGCCAGATGTTCATCAGGATCGTCATCAGCCAGGCTCTCGGCTGGAGCGTGGCGATGCGGTCGCGCTCGTATCCGGCCAGCGCCCTGTACGCACGCAGGAACGCCTCCGCGGTGAGATCCTCGGCGTCGGCCCAACGCCCGCTCAGCCGCAGCGCGGTCGAGAAGACCAGGCCGCGGTAGGCGCCGTACAGCTCGGCGAACCCCTCGTCGAGGTCGTCGAGCAGCGCCTTGCGCACCGGGTCGGGACAGTCGGTTTCTCTCACGTTGGTACAACACCGCCGCACCCGGATCCGTTGCACCGAAAAGACCCGCGTCCGGATCGGACGCGGGTCTTTACCTCAGCAGCCTCAGACGGCGACCGCGAGCGAGGAGACCTCGCCCAGCTTCGCCTCGACCTTGATGTCCCTGGTGACGCCGCCGCCCGCGATGATGCGGACGGTCCAGTCGCCGGGGGCGGCGAAGAAGCGGAAGACGCCCTCGTCGGACACCACGACTTCGCCGGTGAACTCGCCGGAGTGGTCGAGCAGACGCGCGTACGCCGTGCCGGCGCCGGTCACCACGCCCTGGATCACGGCCTGGGTGGACAGGTCGATCCCGGCGGGCAGAGTGATCGTCTGCTCCGGCGCTCCGCAACCCTGTGCAGCAGTCATCAGCGGGCCTCCCCCAGCTCGATCGGCACGCCCACGAGCGAGCCGTACTCGGTCCACGAACCGTCGTAGTTCTTCACGTTGTCCTGCTCGAGCAGCTCGTGCAGCACGAACCAGGTGTGCGCCGAACGCTCGCCGATGCGGCAGTAGGCGATGGTGTCCTTGCCGAAGTCGACCCCGGCCTCGCCGTAGAGCGTGCGCAGGTCGTCGTCGGACTTGAACGTGCCGTCGTCGTTGGCGGCCTTGGACCACGGGATGTTGCGGGCGGTGGGCACGTGGCCGGCGCGCTGCGCCTGCTCCTGCGGGAGGTGCGCGGGAGCGAGCAGCTTGCCGGTGAACTCGTCGGGCGAGCGCACGTCGACCAGGTTGAGCTTGCTGATGGCGCCGACCACGTCGTCGCGGAAGGCGCGGATCTTGGTGTCCTGCTCCTGCGCCACGTACTGCGTCTTGGCCCGCTCCGGCACGTCCCGAACCAGCTCGCGGGAGTCGAGCTCCCACTTCTTGCGCCCGCCGTCGAGCAGCTTGACGTTCGAGTGGCCGTAGAGCTTGAAGTACCAGTACGCGTAGGCGGCGAACCAGTTGTTGTTGCCGCCATAGAGCACGACGGTGTCATCGTTGGAGATGCCGCGGTCGGACAGCAGGGCCTCGAAACCGGTCTTGTCCACGAAGTCGCGGCGCACCGGGTCCTGCAGGTCCTGCCGCCAGTCGACCTTCACGGCGCCACGGATGTGGCCCTTGTCGTAAGCGCTGACGTCTTCGTCGACCTCGACGAGGACGACTCCGGGAGTGTCGAGGTTGGCCTCGACCCAGTCGGCGTCCACCAGGGCGGCGGAGCGGCTCATTTGGAAACCTCCATTTTGGCGGCGGGCAGTAGACGGCGAATGAGCAGGTACATTTCGCAGCCAAGGCAGAATCCGAAGGCTGCGTTGAGGAAGGCGGCGAGGAGAGCCGCCGCCGTGGCCACGAGGGCCAGCGGCGTGATCCCGGTGAGATATCCGACCAGGCCCGCGATCGCGAAGACCAACCCCACCGCCTGCGCGAACCGCGGCGGGCGGGCGTCCTCGGTCTCCTTCGGGGCGCTCTTGACGAGCGCCTTGAAGAGCATCGTGTACGGCGAGCGCGCCACGACTCCGAGTGCGAAGACCATCGCCTGGACGGCGAGAAGCCAGGCACTCCCCGTCACCAGGACGAGGGCGAGGACCAGGGTGGTGATGGCCGCGCCGAAGCGCAGCGCTCTAGGATCGGCACGCATCGCGGGATGCTCCTGAAGGGTCGACGGGGCGGACCGGATGTCCGCGGGATCGTCCTCAGGCAGCGCGACAGAGCGCGGTGGTCACGCGGCAGAAATCAACCGCGCGCCGCTTCGTCAGCAGCTCTGTCGTTGGGTACATGCTGAAGACACTACTCGGCGTCTCGTCATCTGTCACATCTCGTCCGGTTGGTGAGACGATTCGTGAGACGACGGCGGCGACACGGCCGCGGCGAGGGCCGCCAGGACGTCCGCCTTCCGGGGCTGGCCGGAGGCCCTTTTCACGATCTTTCCGGTGGTGTCGAGCACGAGGACCGTCGGCGTGCGCATGATGTCCAGCCGCCGTACGAGATCGAGCCGGGACTCGGCGTCGACCTCGACGTGGGTCACCCCCGGCACGATCCCGCTGACGTCGGCCAGGATCCTTCTGGTCGCCCGGCACGGCTGGCAGAACGCGGTCGAGAACTGCACCAGCGTCGCCCGCTCGCCCAGACCGGCGCCGAGGTCGGCCTCGGACAGCCGGTCGCCACCCGTGTCACGCACCTGTCCGTCGCGGCGCAGGCGAACCACCCCGATCACAGAGCCGAGCGCCAGAGTCGCCAGCGCCACCCACCAACCAGTCATCACCCGATGCAACCACGCGCACCCGCGTTTACTTCCGCACCGGGATCCTGATCAGCACCTTCTCCTTCTGGTCGACCACGTAGAACGCGGTGATCGCGGACATGGGCAGTGTCGTCGACCGCTTGAAGACGGCCTTGTCCTGGTACGCCTCGCGGCTGATCGTCCAGCTCTCCGTCAGCTCGTGCCGATCTCCGGCCACGACGAGGAGGCTGCAGGTCATGTCGACGGGCACGCCCCGCACGCTCACGTCCAGCTCCGTGCCGCTGCCGCCGGGCCAGACCGACACGGTGGCGGAGTACTTCTCGGCCCTGTTCACGCCGGAGAACTTCAGGCCCTCGGCCATCTTGAACGGCGACGCGGACGGCGCCGCCTTGCCGGGCCGTTTGGCCTGCGGCGTCGGCTCGGCCAGCCGGCTCAGCGGCGCCTGGTCGGACTCCGAGGCCGAGTCCCGCATCGTCTGCGGCTCCTCGGTGGACATGGGAGCCGCCACCCCGGAGGCCACCTCCTGCCTGGTGCCGCTGTTGACGACCGACACGATCGTGCCGCCGACCCCCAGCAACGCGACGGAGGCGGCCGCCACCAGCAGCAGCCGGCCGCGCCTGTTGCGCTTCGCGCTGGCGTTCAGCAGCCGGTCGAGCACCTGCCGCGGCGGGCTTGCCACCAGCTCCACGTCTCGTTCTGACACCTTGCCAAGAAACGAGGCCACGCCTTCGAGGTCGAGCAGCTCGCGGCCGCACTCCTCGCAGGTCGCCAGGTGGTTGTCGATCTCCAGCGCCTCGTCGGGGTCGAGCGCGCCCAGCGCATGTGCGCCCAGGGCGAGCCTTACCTCCTCGCACGTCATCATGGCGCCAACCCCCGCTCCTCGAGGGCCAGTTTGAGCGCCCGCAACGCGTAGTAGGTGCGGGATTTGACCGTGCCCGGCGGTATGCCCAGCGTCGCCGACGCCTCCTTCACCGATCGCCCCCGATAGTAGACCTCCAGCAGCACCTCACGGTGCTCCTGCCTGAGCACGGCCAGCGCCTCGGCCACCGCCCACGACTCGACGGCGCGCTCCAGGTCGTCGTCCGCCGGCATGACGGCCAGCGCCTCGTCCCCGGTCTCCTGCGGTCTGGCCTTCTTGGCCCGATGCTGGTCGACAACAAGGTTCCGGGCCACCGTGAACAGCCACGCGCGCACCGGCCGGCCCGAGAGGGCGTCGGGATGTCGCCAGGCCCGCAACAGGGTCTCCTGCACGACATCCTCCGCCCGCCCGGAATCACCGGTCAGCCGCAGGACGTAGCCGTAGAGTGGCCCGGCATGCTCGTCGAAGAGGGTTCTCACGAGTTCCTCATCCGCGGTGCCGGCTGCGCTCACAGGCCCTCCTTCGTCGGGCCCGTGAGCGCTGCGCTGCTGTGCCGATTGGCTCGCTCGCTGCGCTCTCTCACGTACCTCTTCACGTACGTCGGGCCGGACCGGTTCAGGCTCATCCACGGATCGGCACGTCAGACGCTTCGGCCGAGATCTCCAATCCTTCGGCCACGCTCTTGACCCCGGTCACCTTCACGTCGAAGGGCAGCTTCCCCTTGAACTTGATCGTGTAGGAGACGAGCGACGCGAGCTGGTCGGGCACGCCCTCGATCTTCTCGGCCTGGATCTTGATGCCGCCATCGACCAGCTCGACCCGCATCTCGGCGTTGAACTTCACCTTGTTCACCCCGACCGTCACCTCGCCCGACGCCGTGAGCCGCTCACCGTTGCCGCCGATCTTGACGCCGCTGGGGGCGTACTTGTCGATCGTCGCCCTGGTCAGGGTGCCGGTGATGGCCACGCGCCCGGCCTGGATGTTGGCTCTGTTCTGCAGGACGTCCGCCAGGGGAGCCGTCACGTCGTAGGCGGCGCCCCGGAGGTTCTTGATCGGCACGCCACCGTAGGTGAACGTGCCGAGATTGAACCGTACCTCCGGATAGTGCCCCGAGATGGCCTGCGTGAGAAAAGGGATGCCCTCAATTGTCACGGTCGGCTTGTCGGACAGGTCGGTCGCGGCCGCGATCCGGTTGGAGAGATCGCGTTCCACGCCCGCCACGGCGACCCGGTCGACGGCGACAAGGAGAATGACCAGCACGATCAGGAAAATGATCAGCTTCCGCATGGGGCTCCCTGTCTGTGGCGGGGGTCAAGAGCCTATCGACTGGCCTCACTCATTCCCCCATGGAAGGCCCCATCACCCGCCGGCGAACGGCGGCAGCACCTCCACGGTCGCCCCGTCGGCGAGAACGACCTCGTCATGAGGGCGTTTGCCGACCGGGGAGCCGTCCACGAGGAACGAGCAACGCCTCACCACGCGTGCCAGATCTCCATGGTTTTGTGTGATTTTCGTCATGAGTTCACCAAGAGTGACCGCGTCGAACGGCTCCTCCGCCACTCCGGCCGCCTCCTTCGCCGCAGCCCAATAACGTACCTTTCCCGTGGCCATGGGCACCTCACAATCCCTTTCCGGTCTATTGTGCGTCGCCCTTAACAAGGTTGTTTCGAGAGACGCGCTGTTCATCTGTTGGACGCGCAATGGACGCGACTTACTCGTGGGATATCCTCACCTACGGGACCTGGGCGATGAAGCCCCCGGGTCCTTGCGTGTTTGAGGAGGCCGTAATGAGCAACCTGCTCCTGCTGACCAACGCCCTCGAGCCGTCCGCCGAGGTGCTTCCGGCGCTGGGCCTGCTGCTCCACTCCGTCCGGGTCTCACCAGCGGAGGCGTCCGCCCTGATCGACACGCCTCCGGCCGACGCGGTCCTCGTCGACGCGCGGAAGGAACTCGTGCAGGCCAAGAGCCTGTGCCGGTTGATCCGCACGACCGGCATCGACTGCCCGCTGCTGGTGATCGTCACCGAGGGCGGGCTGGCCGCGATGACGGCCGAGTGGGGTGTGGACGACGTGCTGCTCGACAGCGCGGGCCCGGCCGAGGTGGAGGCGCGCCTGCGCATGGCCACGGGCCGCATCTCGCAGGCCGCGACGGAGGAGGTGCCCGACGAGATCCGCAGCGGCGACCTGTCGATCGACGAGGCCACCTACACCGCGCGGCTGCGCGGCCGGGTGCTCGACCTCACGTTCAAGGAGTTCGAGCTGCTCAAATACCTCGCCCAGCACCCGGGCCGGGTCTTCACCCGCGCCCAGCTGCTGCAGGAGGTCTGGGGTTACGACTACTTCGGCGGCACCAGGACGGTCGACGTCCACGTGCGGCGCCTGCGCGCCAAGCTCGGCACCGAGTACGAATCCCTCATCGGAACGGTCCGCAACGTCGGCTACCGCTTCGTCCCCGACCGGCAGGACACCGCCGCCGTCTGATCGTTGACAGAGGCACCCACCGATATGACACATTGTCGTTGAGGTTGTTTCGCGTCTGTCATACGAGGACACCGCCGTCCCCAGATTGGTGGTGTCGGGGTGGGTCTGTTCCGGTCGTTGGTGGACGAGGGCGCCAGACCCCGCGTCTTCCGGCGTAACGAGACCATTTGCTCGCCGTTGCGGCCCGCCCACCGGATTTACCTCATCGACCACGGCTACGCCCGCGAATACACCCCCGCGGGCGAGCGCGAGGCCATCCACGACCTGCGCGGCGCCGGCGACCTCGTCGGCGAGCTGGCCTTCTGGAACCCGGCCGAGCGCGCCAAGGTGGACGCGCTGACCGAGGTGCGGGCCTGGCCCATCGACATGCGCCGGCTGCGCGAGCACGCCGCCGCCGGCCCGGCCGTGGCCACGGCGCTGGTGCAGGAGCTGTTCGCCAGGAACGTGGCCGCCCGCAGGCACGAGTCGCTGGCCCGCGCCCCCGTCGCCGCCCGGCTGGCGGTGTGGCTGCTGCACCTGGACGAGCGTTACGCGCTGGCCGCGGAGTCCGCGCCGCCGCTGTCCATGGAGACGCTGGCCGACCTCGTGGGCAGCTCCCCCGACGTGGTGCAGCGCCAGCTCACGCAGTGGGTCCAGCGGGGCTGGCTGGTACGGCCCGGCTACCGGCGGCTGCGCATCGCGGACCCGTCCGCGCTGCGCGATGTGGCGGGCGGCTGGGAGCACCTGTCGGAGCCGTGGCAGGGACGGGTGACGCCGTTCCTGACCAGGCCGGGGGCGCTCGCGGAGCCGCTGCCCCTCGGCGAGGTGCCGAAGCCGCGCCAGCTCCCCGCCGACGTGTCCGACTTCACCGGCCGCCAGCAGAGCCTGGACCTGCTCACCGCCTGGCTGGAGCGGCCCAGGCGGACGAACACCATGATCGTGCAGGGCCTGCCGGGCGTGGGCAAGACCGCGCTGGTGACGCACTGGGGGCACCTGCACGCCGGCCGGTTCCCCGACGGCCAGATCGTGATCGACCTGCGCGGGCAGTCGCCGAGCCAGCCGCCGATGACCCCGGCCGAGGCGCTCGGGCAGATCCTGCGCTCGCTCGGGGTCGGCGAGCACATGCCCGCCGACGACGAGGCCGAGCTGACGCTGCTCTACCGCAGCAGGATCGCCGGGCGCAGGCTGCTGCTCATCCTCGACAACGCCGCCGACCCGGCGCAGGTGCGGGCGCTGCTGCCGGGCGGCAAGGACTGCGTGGTGCTGGTGACCAGCCGCACGCGGATGGCGCCGCTGCGGGCCACCGGGCACGCCGACCTCATGGACCTGCCGGTGCTCGACCCCGGCAACGCGGTGGCGCTGCTGGTGGCCGTGCTCGGGGAGCACTCCCCGCGGGCCGCCGACCGGGACGCGCTGGCCGAGCTGGCCCGGGTGTGCTCGTACCACCCGTTCGCGCTGCGGATCTCGGCGGCCAAGCTGGCCGAGAGCCCCGGGCTGAGCGTGCAGGAGCGGGTCCAGGAGCTGCGCAGGCCGGGCACGCTCCTGGTGGGCGATCCGGAGGAGGCGTTCAGGTCTGCGCTCGACCTGGCGTACGAGTCGCTGAGCCCGGGGCAGCGGCGGGCGTTCCGGCACGTGGGGCTGCTGCCGGGCCGGGACTTCACGCCCGAGGTGCTGGCCGCCGCGCTCGGCGCCCCGGTCAGCGAGGCCGTGGTGGCGGTGGAGGGGCTGCACCGGGCGTATCTCGTCGAGCCGCTGGCCGGGCCGCGCTACCGGGTGCACGACCTGGTCAAGCGGCTGGCCAGAGAGCTGGGCCGGCACGCCGAGGCAGGCGTGCGGGAGGCCAGGGCGCGGTTGCTCGACCACTACCTGGCGGTGGCGACCGACCCCGCGACGGCGCCCGAGTGGTTCGAGGCCGAGCGGCGCTCGCTGGTCTCGGCCGTGCGGCTGGCCGAGGAGAGCGGCGCCCAGGGGATGGCGTGGCGGCTGGCCGAGGCCGTGTTCGAGCCGTTCAGGAAGCTGCGGTACAACGAGATCAACCTGGAGATCCAGCAGGCCGGGCTGACCTCGGCGATGCAGGTGAGCAACCGGCGGGCGATCGCGCGCATGCGCAGCAACCTGGGCTCGATCCACCGGGACATCGGGCCCTCGACGCTCGCGGCCAGGTTCATCGGGGAGGCGCTGGAGGAGTTCGCCTCGCTCGGCGACGCCGAGGGACGGGCCCGCGCGCTCAACGACCTGGCCGAGGTGCACGGCATCGCGGGCCACAACGAGGAGGCCCTGCGGTGCGCGGACGAGGCGCTCGACCTCTACCGCGAGATCGGCGACCTGGCCGGGGTGGCGAGCTGCCTGCACACGCTCTCGCGGCTGCACCTGTCCCAGGAGCGCTACGAACTGGCGTTGCAGCACGCGGGCCAGGCCCTGGAGGTACGCGAGGAGCTCGGCGACCGCAGGGGCACGGCGCAGAGCCTGATCATCCTGGCCACGGTGCAGCGGGACCTGGGCGAGCCGAACGCGGCGCTGTCCGAGGGCCTGGAGGCGCTGTCGATCTGCCACGAGCTGGGCGACGAGCACGCCGAGGCCGAGACGCTGCTCTGCCTGGCCGAGATCTACGACCTGCTGCGGCTGCCGCACGACGCGCAGCGGGACGCCGAGCGGGCCCTGGCCGGGTACACGGCGACGGGCGACCAGCACGGCTGCGGGCGCGCCCTGTGCGCGCTCGGCCGGATCGCGCGCAACGGCTCCCGGTACGACGAGGCCCTCGCCTACTACGAGCAGGCGCTGGCCGTGCAGGTGGAGCTCCACCACGAGCAGGGCAAGGCGGAGACGCTCGGGGACATCGGGCTGGTGCACTGGCGGCTGTCCGACTACCTGCGGGCCGACGACTACCTCAACCAGGCGCTGACGATCAGCCGGGTGATCCGGGACGAGCCGGTGGAGGCCCGCATGCTCAACCGGCTCGCCAGGGTGCGGCGGCGGCAGGGGCTGCCGCACGTGGCGTTCGTGTACGCGCTCGAAGCCCTGGACATCGTGCAGGGCCTGGGCAACCGGCGGGCCGAGGCGGACGTGCAGGAGACGCTGGCGAACACGTACCTGTCGCTGGGGCAGCACCAGCCCGCGCTGCGGGCGGCCAAGTCGTCACTGGCGATCAGGGAGGAGCTGCGGGACAACCGGGCCAGCGCGCTGCTGTCGATGGCGCAGGCGCTGCACACGGCGGGCGAGCCGCAGGAGGCGCTGAAGCTCGCGTGGGAGACGGTCGAGCTGCAGAACGAGACCGGCACGAAGGACCGGTGGGCGGCGGCGCTCACGACGCTGGCCATGGTGCTGCTGGACCTCGGTCTGGCCGGGGAGGCGCTGGTCCACGCGCGCCAGGCCAGGGACGTCCATCTGGAGTGCGGGACCAGGCGGGACCTGGGGTGCGCGCTGCGGGCGCTGGGGCTGATCTCGGCCAGGCTGGGGAACCGGGGCCCGGCCGGCGGCTATCTGCGGGAGGCGCTGCGGCTGCTGGAGGAGGTGGGGGACGTCTTCGAGGTACGGCGGGTGTCGGAGGACCTCCGCGAGCTGGGGACCAGCCCCACGTCCTGAAATATCGCTAAAAGTCGTGAAATCTCGGATGTGAGGTCGCAGATCTTCTCGGGAAATTTCCGTTAGCTGGTGCTACCAGCTACTCCAACGGGGGTGATCCGGATGCTCAAGAACCATCTGCGTCGAGACCTTCAGTGGCTCAAACGCCAGGCGCGCAAGGACCGGCGGATCACTGTTGTCCTGCTCACCGGCGTGCCGGCCGCCTGGGTCCGCCAGCTCCCGCCGTCGGACCTCCTGGGCGGCTCCCCGATCCTGCTGGCCCTCTCCCTGGGGCTGCTCGGCGGATCGGGGGCGGCCTGGCTGATGTCGGCGTACTTCGTCACCAGGACCCTCAAGGCGCGCAGGGAGCCCGCGGAGGAGCTCCGGTGGATCTCCAGGATCAGCCGGGGCAAGGAGTGGGCCTTCTGCTCGCTGAGCGCCTACGTGGCCTGGCACCTGCTGCAGTTCGTCACCGCGGTGGTGCTGGGCTGACCTGGACGACGGCGGGGCGCCACCCTCGGAATGGGGCCGGGTGGCGCCCCGCCGTCACGCCCGGCCCAGCCGGGCCTCCTCCAGCGCCTTGACGTGGATGCTCGTGTCCGCGAGCACGAACTGCACGATCTCCGCCGTGTCCAGCTCGGCCAGGCCGAGGTCGACGTCGGCGTGGGCGTCGCACCAGTCCACGATCGGGCCGGGGCTGGCGAGCGGACCGGCGAAGTGGACGAGGCTGACGTACCAGCGGTCGCGTACGCGTCCGTGCTCCAGGTCCCGCACCCCGCGCGAGGCCATCGCGGCCGCGAACCGCTCCCACAGCCTGACCAGCGTGTCGTCCTCCGGATGGCCGCAGACCAGGACGCCGCCGGGATGCGGGCTCACGCCCGCCAGCCGCACCCGCGCGGCCGGGACCCCCTTGGCCGCCTCGGCCAGCGCGTCCCGGTAGACCGCGCGGAGCGGGTCGCCGGCCGGGATCCGGTCGCGGTAGGGCTCCAGGGACCTGAGGGTTACGTGCAGGGTCCGTCTACCGTGCACCCAGTGCCCCGGCGCCTCGATGGTCCCGGCCAGCGCCGCCAGCCGGTCCAGCACCTCGCCCGAGGGGCGGAGCACGGCCGCCGCTCCCCACCGCCTCGCGCCCTCCACCATGGGACTGTCGTGGGTCGCCCGGCCCGCCAGCAGAGCCGCCCGCCCCTCGATCCGGAAGTCGGCGAAATCGGACATCCGTGCAGTATGCCTGATCACGCCATACCGGCGCGGATAGACGAGGGCCTGTACGGGCAGTGGCAGGTGGACGGGGAGGGAGGTGGGGCACGTGTCCGGCGATCTGGTCGTTCCCGACGCCGCTCTTGGAGTGGTGGTGTTCGCGCACGGCAGCGGCAGCAGCCGGCTCAGCCCGCGCAACCGCTACGTGGCCGGGGCGCTCAACAAGGCGGGGCTGGGCACGCTGCTGTTCGACCTGCTCACGCCCCAGGAGGAGGCCGACAGGGCGAACGTCTTCGACATCGCGCTCCTGGCCGAGCGGCTGCTGGAACGTACGCGACGGCTGCGCGAGGAGGAGGACGTGGCGGGGCTGCCCATCGGCTACTTCGGGGCCAGCACCGGCGCGGCGGCGGCGCTGTGGGCGGCGGCCGAGCCGGACAACGCGATCTCCGCGATCGTCTCGCGCGGCGGGCGGCCCGACCTGGCGGGGCCTCGGCTCGCGGCGGTACGCGCGCCCACGCTGCTCATCGTGGGCGGCCGGGATCCGATCGTGGTGAAGCTGAACGAGGAGGCCCAGCAGCGTCTGAGCGCCGAGAGCCGCATCACCGTCGTGCCCGGGGCCACCCACCTGTTCGAGGAGCCCGGGGCGCTGGAGACCGTGGCCGAGCACGCCAGAAACTGGTTCACGACCCATTTCAGGAGTCCCGCATGAGGTTCAGGTGGTCGACCGTCTGTCTGGAGGCGCTCGACGGGTCGGCGCTGGCCGCCTTCTACCGCGAGCTGCTCGACTGGCGGGTCAAGGACGAGGAGCCCGACTGGGTGCTGCTCGCCGCGCCGGAAGGCGGCCCCGGGCTGGCCTTCCAGAGCGACCCCGGCTTCGTCCGCCCGGCCTGGCCCGCGCCGCCCGGCGGGCAGCAGATGATGATGCACCTGGACATCGAGGTCGACGATCTCGAGGCGAGCAGCGCCCGCGCCGTCGAGCTGGGTGCGACCGTGGCCGATTTCCAGCCACAGGATGACGTACGCGTGCATTTCGACCCGGCAGGGCACCCGTTCTGCCTCTGGGTGAGCGGGTAGCGCCGGATCAACACGTTGCGGAAGCGGTCAATTACGTTGCCGTGATCCACTGTTTGTGAAAGCGTCGAAAGATGGTCGAGGTCGCGCCGGTTCTTGAGCTGTCCGGCCTCGCCTGGCAGGCGCACGGCACGCGCCGCGCCCTCGCGCCCGATCCCCTGACCGTCGGCCCCGGCCGCACCGCCGTGGTGGTGGCCGCCGACTGCGCCGAGGCCGACGCGTTCACCGACGTCCTGATCGGCCTGGAGATGCCCGACGACGGCCAGATCCGCATCCACGGCCAGGAGATCACCATGCGGCTGCCCGCCGAGCGCGAGATCGGGCTGGTCCCGGCCGGGGCGGGCCTGCTGCCGCACCTGACCGTCGAGCAGAACCTCGCGCTGACCGCCCGCGACGACCAGGCGTCCCCGCCCATCCGCGGCATGGTCGCGTACATGGCCAAGAAGACCGACATCCAGGGCTTCCTGCGGTCGCGGCCGCACGAGCTGGCCCACGACGAGCGGCTGCACGTGGCGCTGGCGCGGGCCCTGTGCCGGCGGACGGCGGTCAAGGTGATGGTGGTCGAGGACCGCACGGGCTGCGGGCCCTGCCACGCGGCCGTGAGCGCGGCGCTGGGCACCGACCCGAGCCTGGCCGTGCTGGTCGTCACCGACGACCGGACCAGGGTGGCCAGCCTCGCCTCCCCCTCGCGCTTCTGGGAGATCGCCGATGCCCCTGACCCGTAGAGCGTTACTGGCCGCGTTGCCGGCGGCGGCCCTGGCCGGCTGCGCCCGCGAGCGGCCGCTGCAGGTGGCGGTGGTGTGGAGCGGCGACGAGCTGCGGCGCTTCCTCGGCGTGGTCAAGGAGTACGGGCGCCCGGTCCACGTCTTCTCGGCGGGCGACAACATCGCCGCCGTGCTGCGCGGGCCCGCGGAGGAGGTCGTCCCCGACGTGGCCGTGATCCCGAGGCTGGGCCTGCTCTTCGATCCGATGATCCGGCCGCGCATCCGGCCGTGGACGGGAGACCACCGGCAGCAGGAGTTCTGGCGCGGGCTCGTGACGCCGCCCGGGAGCCACGAGGAGCTGGGCGCCTGGTTCAAGCTCGCGCACAAGTCGCTCGTCTGGCACCGGGCCGGGGAGTACACGCCGCCCGCCGACCTGACCTCGTGGCAGCCCACCCCGGGCAGCCTGGCGATCGGGGCGGCCGACGGGTGGGTGCTCAGCGACTGGTTCGAGAACGTGCTGCTCGCCTTCGCCCCCGAGGTCTACGGCGGCCTCTTCCCGCCCGGCCTGCCGGGCAACCCCGATTGGTGGAGCGCGCCGCAGGTCGCGGACGCGCTGGAGCTGCTCGGCACGATCTGGCGCGGCGCGTTCACCCCCGAGCAGGCCCGGCGGGCGCTCACCATGCAGTTCCACGACTCGATCTTCGACGTCTTCGCCTACCGCACCGCGGGCGTGGTGGCCGCGCCGGACTTCGCCCTGCCGGTCATCGAGCACTACGGCGGCAAGGGCGTCGCGGCGCACTTCCGCTTCCCCGCCTACGGGAGCAACCTGCCCCCGCTGGTCGTCGGCGGCGACGTGGCGGTGGCGATGCGGGCCGGACCGGCGCACGCGATCGACTTCGTCAACTGGCTGACCAGGCCGCGGGCGAGCGGCGAGCGCGACGCGCTGACCGGCTGGATCGCCGACGGCGGCTTCCTGACGCCGTTCACGCCGCCCTCCCACCAGCTGCTGCGCGGCCCCGCCCAGGAGCTGAACGCCGCCGTGAACGCCCACTACGACCTGTCCGACCGGCTCATCGGCGGCCTGGAGGGCGGCGACGGGCGGGGGCTGTGGCGGGTGTTCACCGAGCTGTTCACCGACGTCGCCGTCAACGCGGTCGATCCCGCCACGGCCGCCGGCGCCGCCCGCGACAAGCTGGTCGCGGGCAGCAAGGAGGGGGCCCTGTGAGCCGGCGGAACGCCTTCCTGTTCGAGGCCGCCTCGCACCACGACGCCAGGATCCCGCTGGTCGGGCACGGGATCGGCCGCCTGCGCGCCTCGCTCTACCTCCTCCTGGCGGTCCTGCTGTCGGCGGGCGTCATCCTGGTCCCGCTCTGCGCGACGGTCGTGCTCAGCCTCTCCGCCGGGCCGGGCGCGTACGACGTGCTGCTCGACGGCCGGGTGCTCCAGTCGCTCGGCAACTCGTTCATGTGGCTGGTGCTGGCCGTGGTCGTGTGCGCCGTCGGGCTCGGCCTGGCCTGGCTGGCCAGGAACGCGGGCCCGGTGCTCGGCGGCGTGCTGCGCTTCCTGCTGGTGCTGCCGGCCGCGGTGTCCCCGCTCACCACGGGCGCGATCTTCCGGCTGATGTTCGACACCAACCCGCGCCGCGGCCTGGTCAACGCCCTGTTCGGCACGGAGGTGGCCTTCCTCGGCCCCGTGTGGATCTGGGTGGTGTTCGGGCTGGCGCTGGTCTGGCAGTGGGCCGGGGTCGCGTTCCTGGTCTTCCACGAGGCGCTGGCCCGGCTGCCCACCAACCTGCTGCGGATGGCCAGGGCGTTCGGCGTCGGGCGGCGGCGCAGGCTCTGGTCCGTCGTGGTCCCGGCGCTCGCCGGGCCGGCCGCGCTGGCGTACCTGTTCGCGCTGGCGGCGGCGGCCCGGGTGTTCGACGTCGTGCTGATGGGGGCGCCCGGCTCGATGCAGGCCGAGATCGAGGGCGGCGGGCTGTTCTGGTGGCGGCACCACGGCGACCTGGGCGACACGCGGGCCTCCGCGCTCTCCGTGGGGCTGTCGGTCCTCGTGGCCGTGATGGCGGTGCCCGCCCTGTTCGGGCTGCGCGGGCGGGTGACCTGGGCCGAGCCGGTGGTCCCGCCGCCGCCCAGGAAGGGCTGGCGGATCTGGCTGCTGTGCGCGGCCGTGTCGGTGCTCTGGGTGCTGCCGTTCCTGGTGCTCGTGCTGACCTCGCTGCGCGACCCGGTCGCCGCGGCGCTGTCCGGGTGGTGGGGCGGCGGTCCCTGGACGCTGGGCTCGTACACGGAGGCGCTGGCCGACGGCGGGTTCGCGGGCGCGCTCGGCACCACGTTCCTGCGGGCCGTCGTGGTGGTGTGCCTGGTGCTGCTGGCCGCCGTGCCGGCCGCGTACGTGCTGGCGCACGAGCACCTGCTGCCGCGCCGGGCCTGGCGGCCGGTGCTGCTGGTCGCGGTGGCCCTGGCCGTGCTGCCGCCGCAGGCGTTCGCGGTGCCGCTGCAGCGCTGGCTCAGCCCGGTCGTCGGCACCGCTCCGGCGCTGGCCATCGTGCACGCGGCGCTGGTGATCCCGCTCGCGGTGCTGGTGCTGTACAACGCGTTCGTCCGCGTGCCGGCTCCCATGCTGGCGCGGGACCGGTGGGAGCTGTTCCACGTCGTACGTGAGGCGCGCCCGGCCCTGGTGCTGGCCGCGGTCCTGGCCTTCGTCCTGGTGTGGAACGACACGGTCGTCGGGCTGCTGCTCAACTGGCCGTCGGGCGACCACCTGCCGCTGATCCTGCTGGAGCAGGCCCGCCACTTCATGAGCGCCGCCGGGCCGCTGGCGGCGCAGTCGGTGATCGCGACCGCGGTGCCCGTGCTGCTGGTGGTCGTCACCGGGCGCTGGCTGTACCGGGGGCTGACGCGAGGAGTGCGCCGATGACGGATATCTCGCGAAAGGACCGGCTGCGCTTCCGCCTGTCCCAGCTCTCCCGGCAGGCCGGGGCGCACCTGCCCGAGCTGGGGCTCGGCGGGCTGCTGACCGCGGGCGGCACGGTCCTGCTGCTGCAGGAGAAGCTGATCGAGCGGGTGACGGAGTGGCTGCCCGTCTGGCTGCTCGTCATCCTGATCGTCTCGCTGCCGGTCGTGGCCGGCTGGCTCACCCATTTCGTACGCAGCCGCCGCAAGGCCCCACCCCAGACGATCTTCCAACGCCTGCCCTTCCCCGACAGGATCGACGGGCTCGTCGGCAGGGACGCCGAGGTCCAGCAGGTCAAGGAGCGCGCGAAGGAGCGCGGGATCGTCGTCGTGCAGGGCGCGATGGGCATGGGCACGTCCTCGGTGGCGACCCTGGCCACGTGGGACCTGACCGCGGACGCCCGCAAACAGCGCTACGCCGACCTGCGCGGCCCCGACCGGGACCACGCGGAGACGCCGCTGAGCGTGGCCCAGCGGGTCCTGCGCACCCTCGACCGGCCGCCCGGCGCGATCCAGGAGCCGGAGGACGCCACCGCGCAGGTGATCGACGCGCTCACCGGCACGGACCGGGTGCTCCTGCTGGACAACGTCAGCACCTGGAGCCAGATCGCCTGGCTCCCGCCCCGGGTGCCGGGCGCGCACATCGTGGTGGCGGGCACGTTCACCGACGAGCTGCCGCAGCACATCGAGCCGATCCAGCTCGGCCCGCTCGCGCCCGCGGCCGGGCAGTCGCTGCTGGCCCGCCACATCGGCGACGAGCGCGTCACCCGCGACCCGAAGGCGCTCGGGCTGCTGGTGGACGCCTGCCTGGGCAGCCCGCTGGAGATCGTCAGGATCGGCCGCTGGCTGGCCCGCAACCCCGGCGTCGCGCTCCAGTCCCTGGTCGACGACCTGCGAAACCTGTCCGTCGTCAAGACCCTCGACTTCGTGCTCAACCTCAGCATCAGGCAGCTCAGGCCGACGGCCAAGCAGCTGTTCGTCCTGCTGGCGGGCCTGCCGATCGCCGAGGTGGACCACCGGGCGGCCGCCGCGCTGCTCGGCGTGCCCTCCGCCGCCGACGCGATCGGGGAGCTGGCCGACCTGGGACTGGTGGAGAACGTACGGATGACGCGCGTCAGGGTGACCGGCGCGTTCCCCAGCGGCACGCCCGGGCCGCCTCCTTCGCCGAAGGACGCCGCGGCCTGGCGCCGGCTGGTCGAGCACTTCGCCGACGAGGCCGACTCGTTCGCCGCCCTGTTACCCGGCGAGGAGGCCCGCGCCTGGTTCGCGATCGAGGACAGGGTGCTGCTGGAGGTGCTGGCGCACGGGAGCCCCGCGCCCAAGACGGCCCGGGCGCTGGCGCGCATCGCGGACGGGCTGGAGACCTGGTTCCGGCTCGAACAGCGGCACGAGGACCGGCTGCGGGCCGCGGAGGCGCTGGCCGAGGCGGCCAAGGCGCTGCGCGACGAGCACGTGCAGGCCACGGCCGAACTGCGCCAGTGCGCGATCCTGCTCACCTGGGGCGACCCGACCACGGCCCGCCAGCACTTCAACCGGGCGGCCAGGCTGCGGGTCAGGGTGGAGTCCTGGCCCGCCGAGCTGCACCTGGAGCACGCGGCCATCCTCCTGGCCGCCGGCGACGAGTTCACCGCCGTCGAGTCGGCGCTCGTACGGTACGGCCAGGCGCTGTCCGGCGGCGACCTGGCCGGGCACTCGCTCCGGCTGATCAACGTGGCCGCGCTGCTCCTGCGCCAGGGGCAGACGCTCGACGGCGACGGGCGCGACCCCGAGGCGCGCCGCCTGTACGCCGACGCCCGCGCCGTGCTGTTCGAGTCGCTCGACCTGGCCACGCGGGCCGACGACGACGGCGCGGCGGCGCACGCGCAGGAGCTGCTCGCGCTCGCGCACCACTACCTGGGGCTGCGCTTCGACGCGAGGTCCAACCTGAAGGAGGCCGAGCGGCTCTACGCGGAGACCGCTGACGAGATCGGGCGGGCCCGCTGCCTCGTGCAGCGGGCCGGGGTGCTGCTGGAGGAGCCCGATCACCGTCCCGAGGAGGTCGTCGCGCTGCTGGCGGAGGCCGAGCCGCGGCTGCCCCCGACGGGGGTGAGCACGGCGCTGGCCCACCTCCACCTGGCCCGGCTGCGGGCCGGGAGCGCCGCCGAGCACCGCGACGCGGGGCTGGCGGCGCTCTCCCCCTGGGACGGGATCGCGGAGCCGCGGCAGGTCCGCGAGCTGCGCGCGAGCCTGTCGGAGCTGTGAGCTCACACCGGGATCGTGGCCAGACTCCTGCCGTCGAAGGTCTCGACCGTGAAGTGGTTCAGCTCGGACTCCGGGAGGCTGGTGCCGCCGTGCAGCAGCAGGGGGTCGGGGGCTCCGGGCACGCCGTACCCCTTGTCGGGCACGCCCCAGCTCGCCACCACCTCGGAGCGGCCGTCGTTGCCCACCGCCAGGAGGCGGCACTGCAGCGGGCCCTTGACGCCCTTGAGCTCCAGCGCGACGTGGCTGCCCCAGCCCTTGTCCTCCAGCCCGACGAGAGCGGACACGCCGGTGCTCTTGTCGGTGGCGGAGTAGGTGTGGCCGGTCATGAGGAGCGCGCGGGCCGGGCTGTGGACGCTGTCGGGGTTGGGGCCGCTGGTGACCGAGCTGACGGCGAGGAAGACACCGGCCGCGACGAGCACGCAGGCGGCCGCGGACATGAACGTGCGGTGCAGGCTCCGGCGGCGGCGTTCGGTGGCGGCGCGGCGCACCAGGAGTGATTCGACCTCGGGGTCGGGCGGGCTGGGCAGGAGGTCGTCCGGGTGGACGGTCTTGATCAGCTCCCCCATCGCGGCGAACGCCCCGGCCTCCTCCGCGCAGCTCGGGCAGCCCCTCAGATGGCGCTCGAAATCGGCCTTCTCCTCCCCGCGGAGCAGGCCGAGCGCGTACGCGGCCACGTCTTCGTGACGCACCTCGGTCATGAGAGCGTCACCCCTCTTGCTGCGTGACGCACCTCCAACACGAGCGCGTCACCCCCCTTTTCGCGGTGGCTTCCGTAGTGACGCGCCTCCCTCGTCATGGCAACGTCACCCCCCTTTCGGTGTGGCTCTCATCGTGACGCGCCTCCCACGTCATGGCAGCGTCACCCCCCTTTCCTCCAGCGCCACGCGTAACGCGCGCATGGCGTAGTACACGCGGGACTTCACGGTGCCCACCGGCACCCCGATGATCTCCGCCGCCTCCTGGACCGTGCGGTCCAGGAGGAACGTCTCCGTGAGCACCTGCCGATGGGCCGGTGAGAGCGACATCATCGCGTCGGTCACGACGATCTCGCGTAACAGCTGCTCGTCCTCCGCGGCCACCGAGTTGAGGCGTTCCGGGACGTCCTCGACGGTGTCGAGCGGGCGCGAGCCGGAGCGGCGCCGGTTGTCGATGACCACGCGGCGGGCGACGGTCGCCAGCCAGGGCATCAGGGAGCCGGAGTCGGTACGCAGGTCGGGGAGGTTGCGCCAGGCGCGTACCAGGGTCTCCTGCACGACGTCCTCGGCCCAGCGCCGATCACCACCCGTCAGCCGGACGGCGAAGGCCATCAGGGGGGCGCCGTATTCGCGGTACAGGGCTCGGACCATGGCCTCGTCGGTCACGCGGTGATTCACCCGCGACTCCTCGCGCTGCGGATACCAGGGAATATCCCGCCGATATTGGAATCATCACTCTAGCCACGGAGGGGGCCAGATGCTGGCAGTTTCCCCTTCTCACCGCTTCGCTGGATTTACCGCCTAAATCATGCTTTGCCCACCTGCGGCGACCCCGCAGACCGACGACTCAGTGATCTTCCGGCTCGGCGGTGAACAGCTCGTAGCTGTGGCCGTTGGGGTCGCGCACGTACACGCCGCGGCCGCCCGCCAGATGGTTGATCTCGCGGTCCCAGCCGTTCATCGGGCCGGAGCCGTAGTCGATCGCCGGGTCCCTCTCGAGCCGCTCCATGAGCGCGTCGAAGGTGTCGTCGTCCACCAGGAAGGCGTAGTGGCCGGACTGGGGCGCGCGGCGGTCGTCGAAGTCGAGCGTGAGGTCGTCGTTGACGCTGACGGGCGCGAACGGCCCGGCGGGCGGGCCGACCCGCAGCCCCAGCAGGCCGGCGAAGAACGCCGCAGCCGCCTCGCGGTCGGCGGCGGGGACGATCAGGTGGTTCATGACGATGGCCATGACGGCATCCCTTTCGGAGGCAATGTATGTGAAACGCACATAATCATACGTGCGTATCGCATGCAACCTGTCGTAGGGTTGGGACATGAGCGAGGAGGCCGACGGCGGACCGGCGCTGTTCCACCTGGTGCGCTTCTGGTCCCGCCGGTGGGCCGGGCGGGCGTCGGAAGAGCTGACCGGGGAGCAGCGTCACGTGCAGCACATCCTGGTGGTGGAGGCCGTGCACACGAACGCGCGCGCCGGCGGAGAGGCGCCCGAGCCGCCCACGGTCGGCACCGTGGCACACCAGCTCGGCCTCGACCATTCGGGCGCCAGCCGCATGGTCAGGGACGCCGTCGAGGCGGGCTATCTCGCCCGCGACACCTCCGAGCGTGACCGGCGCCGCGCCTCTCTGCGGCTCACGGACAGCGGGCACGCGCTGCTGGCCGGGGCCAGGCAGTGGCAGCGCCGGGCCTTCGAGGAGCTGACCTCGTCCTGGGACGAGCGCGACCGGCGGCGGTTCGCGACCTACCTGAGCCGGCTGGCCGACGACCTCGGCGCCTGATCCCCGGCCCCCGGCGGTCTCAGGCTCCGCCCGTCTCCGTCAGCCGGTCGAGCCTGAGGCCGAGGTCGATCATCTCGCAGCGCAGCGAGTCGATCTTCCCGAGCAGGTCCGAATGAATGGCCCTGTAGTTCTCGGTCATCTGCACGCGGACCCCGGCGACCTCCACGATCAGAGCCTCGAAGTCCTGGCTCACCTCGGTGCGGATGTCCGCCATCTCGGCCCTCAGCTCGGCCACGCCGATCGACACCTGCGCGACGAGGGCCGGCAGCTCGGACCGGTAGGGGCCGGCCTGGGCGGGGATGATGTCGTCGTGCCGGGCGTTGGAGCGCAGGGCCGCTTCGAGAGCTTCCACCCGGAGCTTCAGGTCGAGGATCTCCGCCTCTACGTTCACGCACACCTACCTTCGCTGCGGTCGGAAGGGATCCCGGCCCAGGTGGCCGGGGCCCTTGCTATGTGTGAGCACATGATGGCAAGCCGTTCATGATCAGGAGTGATCGATCGTCGAAGCGGGTACGGATTTTTCTCCGCCGGCAGGCGTGCTGTCCTCCCGGGACGTGCAGATTCGACCCCGGGCCGGATGACCTCGCCGGTTTGCGGGTGTCATGTCCGCAATGGTGACGGCCATCGCATGAACGCTCCCGCGAAAGAGCCACGCTTCACGTTTCGCGGAGAGCCGACGATGGCCGCAGGGACAGTCTGCTGTCTGGCCGATCGCCGGTGAAGTCCCATCGCGATCGGTGACTCCTACTTGTTGGGTGCGGAGCCGCATGACCGTACTTTCGGCCGGTGCGGCAGGCGGGCGGCGGCTCCTAGCCTGGGCGGTGTGCGGGTGCTGGAGTGGCGGGCCGGGATCGCGGCCGACGTGGCGATCGGCGCGGTGTCCGCGGCGGTGCTCGCCTTCTACGGCTACCGGATCGGCGCGAGCTGGGGTGGCGCGTACTGGGTGTCCGGTTGCGCCGCCGGGGCGGTGGTCTGCGCGCTCGCGCTCGTCCGCCGGCGGAGCCGGTTGTGGACGGCGGTCGCGGGGCTGGGCGTCGCGACGGCCGCCATCGTGGTCGCCCGGGTCGCCCACCTGCCCACCGAGCCCGGCCCCGGCGTGACCTTCGGGTTGTCCGTGCTCGTCGGGTCCGCCGTCCGGGTGCTTCCACCCCGTCCGGCCTGCGCCGTCGCCGGTGGCGGGCTCGTGGTGGTGGCGGGGGCCTTCGCCGCCGGCTCCCAGGCGGCCGTGGGGACGATGAGCGCCGTGGGCTGGGCGGGCGCCGTCGTGGCCGGGCTGTGGCCGCGGCTTCTGGCCAACCGCCGCCGGGCCGTCGAGGAGCGCGTACGCCGTGGCGAGCGCATGGAGCTGGCCAGAGAGCTGCACGACGTCGTCGCCCACCACGTCACGTGCGTCGTGCTCCAGGCGCAGACCGCGCGGTTGCTCGCGCACAAGCAGCCGGAGCGGCTGGCGACCTCGCTGGCGGACATCGAGACGGCCGGCTCCGACGCCCTGGCCGCCACCCGCCGTGTCGTCGGCCTGCTCCGCGACCCGGCCCGGGGCCTGCCCTCCCTCGACGGCCTGGACGAGCTGGTCAGGCGCTTCGGCGGCCACGGACCCGCCGTACGGCTGCGGCTCCCCGAAGGGGAGGACACCTCGCTCTGGCCGCCCGAGTTGGCCACCACCGTCTACCGGATCGTGCAGGAGTCGCTGACCAACGTCTCCCGCCACGCCCCGCAGGCCCGCTCGGTCACCGTCACCGTCACGCGAGCCCGGAACTCGGTCACCGTCGAGGTCACGGACGACGCCCCTCCCGCCCCGGCCCGGCGGCTCCGACGCTCCGGATCCGGCGGATACGGCCTGGTCGGGATGCGCGAACGCGTCGAGGCCCTCGGCGGGACGCTGCGCGCGGGCCCGCACGCCGAAGCCGGCTGGTCCGTGGTCGCCGCCCTCCCCGTCCCGGCGCGGGAGCACCCATGAGCGCCGCGGACATCACCGTCATGCTGGCCGACGACCAGGCGATGATCCGTGACTGCCTGCGCCTCATCCTGGAGGACCAGCCCGGCATCAGGGTCGTCGCCGAGGCCGCCGACGGCGCCGAGGCGGTCGCCCTGGCCCGCCGCCTGCGCCCCGACGTGTGCCTCGTGGACATCCAGATGCCCGGCCTCGACGGCATCGAGGTCACGCGGGCCCTGGCGGGGCCGGAGGTCGCCGACCCGCTGCGGGTGGTCGTCGTCACCACCTTCGACCTCGACGAGTACGTCCACGGCGCCCTGCGCGGCGGGGCGACCGGCTTCGTGCTGAAGGACGTCGGCCCTGACCTGCTCGTCGAGGCGGTCCGGGCCGCGAACGCCGGGGACGCCCTGATCTCCCCCTCGCTCACCCTCCGGCTGCTGCGCCACCTCACGGCCACCGCCGCCCCGGTCACCCATGCGCCCGCGCAACCGCTGTCGGACCGGGAGTTCGAGGTCGTCCGGGCGGTCGCCAGGGGCCGTACCAACCAGGAGGTCGCCGCCGAGCTCTTCATCTCGCTGAGCACCGTCAAAGGCCACGTGTCCGGCATCATGACCAAGCTCGGCCTGCGCAACCGGGTCGAGATCGTCGCCTGGGCCTGGGAGCGCCGCCTGGTCGACTGAGCCGCTACGGATCGGCGAGACCGCCTTGGGCCCGCAGCTCTCTGCGCGACGGGAGGCCCAGCTTGCGCAGGGCGCTGGAGATGTGGCTCTCCACCGTCCGCCTCGACAGGAACAGCTCGGTGGCGATCTCCTGGTTCGTCTTCCCCTCCGCCGCCAGCAGCGCCACCTCCCGTTCCCGCGACGACAGCGTCTGCCCGTGGGACGGCCGTCCGCCCCGCCACGGATAAGGGATCGGCACGCCGTTCTGGCGCATGATCCGGCTGATCCGGGCGAGGTCCCGGTCGGCCCCCATCGCCGCGTACAGGCGCAGCGCCGCTTCGAGCAGGGGCCCGCCGTCGCCCGTGCCGCGTTCGCAGCGCCGTCGGCCCAGGCGCTCGGCCGCCTGGGCCTCCTCGTAGCGCAGCCCGGCCTCCCGGAGGGTGGTACGCGCCGCGTCAAGCAGTTCGTCGGCCTCCGGCGGGTCCTGGGAGACGACGGCGCGGGCGGTCAGGAGCGCCGCCCGCGCGATCGGGGCGTCGGCGCCTTCGAGGCCGGCGCCCAGCTCGTTCACGAGCTCCACGGTCCCGGCCGTCCTGCCGAGCGCGTCCACCAGGCACAGGACGGTCTCCGCACCCCACACCCAGTTCCCCTTGGCCCGTACGAGGGAGAGCGCGGCGGTGGCGTGCGCGGCGGCGCCGGCGACGTCGTCCAGGGTCAGCAGGAGGCGGGAGAGCGTCATCTTGGCGGGGATGAGCGGCCAGACGGCGCCGGCCCGTTCGGCGACGGCGATCACCTCGCCCAGGCACGCCACGGCCTCCTCGGCCGGACCCGTCGCCGCCAGCAGCGCGCCGAGCAGCAGCCCCGCCTCCATCGACGCGGCCGGGAAAGCGGCCGTCCCCGCTCCCGGGGAGGCGGTCGTCCCGGCGCCCGGGGAGGCGGTCCAGCCGGGCGCGCCACCCAGGCGGCGGACCCGGGCCTCCAGGCCGTCCCAGCGCCCCGCCGCCCGGTCGACCGCGGCCGTCACCAGCTCCACGACCTCCGCGACCCGCAGGTACTCGGCCTGGTCGGCCACCCGGCGCCCCTCCGCCAGCAGGGCCTCGGCGCGCTCCAGGCATCCGATGTGCAGCGCGCCCTGGGCCCAGTTGAGGCAGGCGCGGGCGTGTTCCCGGGGCACGCCACGGAGCCGGTCGTCGCGCAGCAGGTCGTCGATGAGCCGCCCGCTCCCCGGGTGCCCCTGCTCCAGCAGCAGGGACGCCCGCGCGATGCGTACCGCGATGTCCACGTCGGGGTCGCCGCTGCGGCGGGCGGCCTCCTCGGCCTCGTCGCACCTCGCGGTGTGCTCGCTCACGTGCCGGTCCACGACGGTCTCGGGCGCGGCGAGCACGGCCAGCGCCCGCCCCAGCAGCGCGGGCCGGTCGCCGAGGTCGCCGACCGCGCGCTCGATCTGCAGGTGGCCGGCCCGCGCCTCCCCCTGCTGGCGCAGCAGCCGGCCGAGCGCGAAGCGCAGCTCGCCGCGCAGATGGGCGGGCAGCGGCTCGGTGGCGAGGAGGCGTTCGAGCATGGGTACGGCCTCCGCGTGGGCCAGGCCGTCCACCGCCACCCGGCCCAGCTTGACGGCCAGCCGTACCCGCGTCTCCCGGGGCAACGA
The DNA here is from genome assembly GCF_053590415.1 of Nonomuraea sp. NPDC003201. NCBI lineage: Bacteria > Bacillati > Actinomycetota > Actinomycetes > Streptosporangiales > Streptosporangiaceae > Nonomuraea > Nonomuraea sp. NPDC003201. The sequence continues at coordinate 12,711 of NZ_JBSFTC010000072.1, read as the reverse complement.
GCCGACCTCCAGCGCCTGGAGCAGGAAGCGGGCCGCTGTGGCGTCGTTCCCGTGGGACAGGGCGGTGCCGGCGGCGGCCTCCGCGTTCGACAAGAACTCCTCGATACGCCCCGCGAGCCGGAAATGGTGGGCCAGCCGGGCCACCGGCCTGGGACCTGGCCCGGTCTCCAGGGCCTGCGCGGTCCTGAGATGCAGCCACCGCCGCTCCGGCGCGGTCACGGACTCGTACACGATCTGCCGCGCCAGCGCGTGCCTGAACCGGGACCGCCCGTCCTCCTCGTGCAGCAGCCCCACGGCCTGCGCCGACGCGAGGGCCTTGGCGATCTCCAGGGGGCCGCGGCCCGTGACCTCCGCGAGCGTCCGGTCGTCGGGCGTCGTGCCGATGACCGCGGCGGCCCCGAGGATCTCCCGCGCGGCGCCGTCGAGGGAGGACAGGCGCTGCAGCACGACGTCGCGCAGCACCGTCGGGACGGCCAGGGCGGACAGGACGTCGGGGCGGCCGGGGATCTCATCGGCGGGCAGGCGCTCCAGCAGCGTGCGGAGCACCTCCTCCACGACGAACGGGATGCCCCCGGTCTTCTCGTAGAGCAGGGCCGCGAAGGTGCCGGGGAGCTCGGCCTTGAGGATGCTCCGCGCGAGCTCCTCCACCTCGGACGGGCTCAGCGGGGTCAGGCTGACCACCCGCGCCGGCCCGGACGGCGCGCGGGCGAGGGCCTCACGGATCGGCAGCGCCCCCGACCCGGTGCGGACGGTGAGGATCACCGAGACGTCGCTCGGCTGGTGGGCGGCGAGGAAGGCCAGGAAGTCGTGCGTGCCGCCGTCTGCCCAGTGCACGTCCTCCAGGACGAGCACCAGCGGGCTCAGGTGGTCGAGCAGGGCCACGGCCGCCCGGAACACCCGGTGCCGCTCGGCCCGCTGGTCCGGTAACGGGGGCAGCGGCGGCGGCAGGCGCTCGGCGAGCTCGGGAAGGAGCGGCACGAGCGCTCCCACCACCGGGCTGACCGGCCGGGACGCGGTGAGGTCGGCCGCCAGGCGGAAGGCGTCGAGCAGCGGGGACAGCGGCAGGGGCTCCTGGAGCTGCTCGCACTGCCCCACGAGCCGGCGCGCCCCGGACGCGGACAGCAGCTCCCCCACCAGGCGGCTCTTCCCGATGCCCGCCTCCCCCTCGACGAGCGCGAGCGAGGGCGGGGCGGCGATGACGGTACGGAGGAGAGCCAGCTCGGAGCGGCGCCCGATGAGCACATCGGAGAGGGAGCCTGAGGGGGCGAGGCGGGGCATGCGGCCACCCCCTACCTGCCCTAATGGCGATATATCAGAGGAAAACAGGCTACCTGATCTCCCTCTTGCGATAGGTGCCGCCCAAAAATCCGTATTCGGTACGGATGCCGCCCCCAAGCCGTCCTCATTAGCCTCGGCGATCGTTCCGCGTGATCAGCGGGCGATGTACAGAGGGGCGACGATGGACCTGTCCGAACCTACGCGTGGCCGCCGCTTACTCGTAGCGGCGACCGCGCTGATCGCGGTGGCCTGGCCGGGAGCGGCCGAGGCCGAGACCGCGCCCGAAGAGCAGAAGACCTACATCGTGCAGATGGCGGCGGACCCCGTCGCCACGTACGAGGGCGACGTGGCCGGGCTGTCCACCACCAGACCCGCGCAGGGCGAGAAGATCGACCCGGGCTCGGCCGACGTGACGAAGTACGTGGACCACCTGCGCGGCCGGCACGACGCCGCGCTCAAGAAGGTCGGCGGCGGCAGGAAGCTCTACGAGTACGTGTACTCGTACGGCGGCTTCGCGGCCAAGCTGACCGGCTCGCAGGCCAGGGAGCTGCGGGCGATGCCCGACGTCGTGGCCGTGACGGAGGACAGGAAGGTGACGGTCCAGACGTCCTCGACGCCGCACTTCCTGGGCCTCGACGCCCGCGGCGGCCTCTGGGACCAGCTCGGCGGCCCCACCGGCGGCCGGCACGGCAAGGGCGCCGGCGACGGCCTGGTCATCGGCGTGATCGACACCGGTGTCACACCGGCCAGCAAGAGCTTCGCCAACCCTGACGGCAGCGGCAAGCCGTACAAGCCGATCCGCGGCTTCCACGGCGCGTGCCCCCAGACGAGCCCGGCGGTGTGCAACGGCAAGGTGGTCGCGGCTCGGCACTTCGACGCGGCCTGGGGCGGTGACGCCGCCGTGCAGGAACTGCTGCCGTGGGAGTTCACCTCTCCGGTCGACTACAACGGGCACGGCACGCACACGGCCTCGACGGCGGCCGGCAACCACGCCGTACCCGCGACCGGGCCGGCGGCGGCGTTCGGCGCGATCAGCGGCATGGCGCCGCGCGCGCGGGTGGCCGTCTACAAGGCGCTCTGGTCGGCGCAGGACTCCTCGACGGCCAACGGCTACTACTCCGACCTCGTCGCCGCCATCGACCAGGCGGTCGCGGACGGCGTGGACGTCATCAACTACTCGGTCTCGGGCACGAGCACGGACTTCCTCGACCCGGCGGAGATGGCGTTCCTGGCGGCCGCGCAGGCCGGCATCTTCGTCTCCGCCTCCGCCGGCAACGACGGCCCCGCCGCCTCCACCGTCAACCACCCCTCCCCGTGGGTGACCACGGTCGCGGCGGGCACGCACAACCGCGGCACGCAGGGGTCGGCGACTCTCGGGAACGGCACGACCTACGGTGGGGCCTCGCTGGCGGCGACCAAGGCCGGCCCGGCGCCGCTCGTCGACTCCACGGCCGTGGGACTGCCCGGCGCCGACCCCACCATGGTGGCCCAGTGCTACGCGGCCAGGAACAACGACGGCAAACCGGTGCTCGACCCGGCCAAGGCGAAGGGCAAGATCGTCATCTGCGACCGCGGCGTGACGCCGCGCGTCGACAAGAGCCTGGCCGTGGCCGAGGCGGGCGGCGTCGGCACGGTCCTCGTGAACGTCGACGAGAACTCCCTCAACGCCGACTTCCACTCCATCCCCACCGTGCACCTCGCGGTGAAGGACCGGCAGGCGGTCAAGGACTACGCCGCCACGAGCGGCGCGACGGCCACGATCGACCAGGCCAAGATGACCGATGACGTCCCGGCGCCGTACCTGGCCGCCTTCTCCTCCCGGGGCCCGCTCAGCGCGGGCGGCGGTGACCTGCTCAAGCCCGACCTGACCGCTCCCGGGCAGGACATCCTGGCCGCGACGGCTCCGCCGGGCAACAACGGGGCCGAGTTCGGGCTGTCCAGCGGGACGTCCATGTCCGCCCCGCACGTTGCCGGGCTCGCCGCGCTGCTGAAGGACCTGCACCCGGACTGGTCGCCGATGGCCGTCAAGTCGGCCCTGATGACCAGCGGCACCGACGTCCTGGACGGGCCCGGCACCGACCCGAAGGTGATCTTCGGTCAGGGCGCCGGCCACGTCGCCCCGAACAGTGCCGCCGACCCCGGGCTCGTCTACGACAGCGGGGTGAAGGACTGGACGGCGTTCCTCTGCGGGACGACCACGGGCATCGACCGGAAGGTGTGCGACGCGCTGAAGAAGCGGGGGTACTCGCTGGACCCCAGTGACTTCAACGGCCCGTCGATCTCGGTCGGCCGGCTGCCCGGCACGCAGACCGTGACGCGCTCGGTGACCAACGTCGGCCGCTCGACCGCCACGTACACGGCCTCCACCTCCGGTCTGGCCGGGATCACGGCCAAGGTGACGCCAAGCCGGCTCACGGTGCGGCCGGGGCAGACGAAGTCGTTCACGGTGACGTTCACGCGGACCACGGCCCCGATGAACGCCTACACGGGCGGGCAGCTCACGTGGAAGGACGGGCGGCACAGCGTACGCGTGCCCGTCCTCGTACGGCCGGTGCCCGAGACCTGGTCGGCCACGTACGGGGCCGCGGGCGGCGCCGACTCCGCCGAGTTCATCGCGCTCGACCCCAAGGGCAAGCAGGTGTACGTGACGGGCGCCAGCTTCGGAACGTCCCCCGGCGCGCTCAGCCCGAGCATCGCCACCGTCGCCTACGACGCGGCCACCGGCGCGCAACTGTGGAGCAAGGGTTACAAGGGCCCCGCGGGGACCTACGACGAGCCGGCGGCGATCGTGATGAGCCCCGACGGGAGCAAGCTCTTCGTCACCGGCATCAGCGCGGGCACCGACACCGGCAACGACGCCGTCACCATCGCGTACGACACCGCCTCGGGCGCGGAGCTCTGGGTCGCCCGGCACACCGGGCCGGGCAACCTGTCCGACTTCGCCAACGCGGTCGCGGTCAGCCCCGACGGGAAGAGCGTCTACGCCACCGGCATGAGCACGCTGGCCGAGGGCGGCAAGGACGACTACTTCATCGTCGCGTACAACGCGGACAACGGGGAGCGCACCTGGCTGCAGCACTATGACGGGCCCGGGGGCGGCACCGACGACGCCCGGGAGATCGAGGTGACCCCGGACGGGTCCAAGCTCTTCGTCACCGGCCAGAGCCAGGGCGTCTCCGGCACGGGCTTCTCCGACTGGGGCACCGTGGCGTTCAACACGGCCACCGGCGAACAGCTCTGGGCCGCCCGGCACAACGGCCCCGCGAACGGGATGGACATCCCCTCCGGCATGGCCGTCGACGACAGGTCCGTCTACGTCACCGGGTCCAGCGAGGGCCGGGGCACGCAGACCGACCTCGCCACGGTCGCCTACGACGTCGCCACCGGCAAGGAGCTCTGGACGGACCGCTACGACGGGCCGGCGCACGGCAGCGACACCCCGCACGCCGTCACCCTCGCCGCCGGCAGGCTGTACGTGACCGGCAACACGGAGGGAGAGGGCACGCGGTCCGACTTCACCACGGTCGCCTACGACCCGGGCACGGGTCAGCGGGCGTGGGTGCAGCGCCGCGACGGGCAGGGGAAGGGCGAGGACTACGCCTGGGACGTCGCCGCCACCCCGGACGGCTCCAGGGTCGTCATCACCGGTGAGAGCTCCGACTCCGAGGATGGTGTCGGCGGGAGTGACTACGTGACGGTCGCGTACGACTCGGCCACGGGGCAGGAGGTGTGGACGGGGCGCTACGACGGGGCGGCGGGAGCGCAGGACCGCTCGCACGCGCTGGCGGTGGACGCGGCGGCCGGCATCCGCATCTTCGTCACCGGGGCCACGGCCACGGCTGGGAGCGCGGACTCGATGGATATCGACTTCGGCACGGTGGCCTACCTCAACCCCTGGAAGTAACCCTGACCCACGGAGGGGGCCTTCACCCCGAAGGCCCCCTCCCAAGGACCCCGTCCACCCCGATGTTCGGCGGGATGTGCCTGGCGGCGCTGTTCGCGGTCCTGATCATCATCCTGATCCTCGACGCGCTGCGCGTGTGGGTGAAGGCGGTCAGGTCGCGTGAGCCGCTGCCGACCACGGAGGCCCCGTTCGAGGAGTCGAAGATCCTCGCGCCCGCGGGCTGATCCCCACCCGTGAGGAACGGGAGACGATGGCCGGCTAGAAGGCGTTGATGACGCGGCTCAACGTGGCGTTCAGCTCGGCGAGGCCGTCCTCGCCGAGCAGGGCCGCGAGGCGTCGTTCGACGTCGTCGATCGCGGTGTAGCCGACCCTCAGCGCCTCGTCGCCGCGCTCGGTGAACTCGATGAGCTTGGCGCGGCGGTCGGCCGGATCGGGCACCCGGCGCAGGTAGCCCAGCTCCTCCAGGTCGTCGACCAGCGCCCCCATCGCCTGCGGGGTCATCTGCGCCTTCTCCGCGAGCCTGCTCAGCCGGATGCCGTCGTGCTCCATGTGGAAGAACACCGCCGAGTGCGCGGGCCGGATGCGGGCGTCGTACGACCTGCCGGCGTCGAGCACGACGTCCTGCAGGCGCAGGTACGCCTCGTACAGCAGGGCTATGACGTGCGGTGGATGTGTGGCGGCCAAACCTCTTCTCCAATCGCTCAGGAAGCCTTATATTAAGGCCACCTTAGCAATGGGAGGGTGCGATGAACCAGGAAGAGATCTGGGCCGCCCTCGAGATCGAGCGGCGCGGCGTCGCCGACCTGCTCGGCTCGCTGCCCGCCGACGACTGGGAGCGGCCGTCGCTCTGCGAGGGCTGGCGGGTCCGCGACGTGGCCGCCCACCTCGCGCTCGCCACCAACGTGAACGTCCCGCGGGCGCTGGTGGACTTCGTCCGGGCCCGCGGGAGCTTCGATCGTTTCGTCCGCGACACGGCGGTACGTCACGCCAGGCTGCCGGTCGGCGAGCTCGTCGCGCAGGTGCGCGAGTCGGCCACCTCGCACCGCCGGGCGCCGACGACCAAGCCGCTCGACCCGCTCTTCGACGTGCTGGTCCACGCCCAGGACATCGCCGTGCCGCTTGGCCTCGACCGGGCCATGCCGCTGGAGGCGGCCCGCGCCTGCGCCGTGCACATCTGGGAGCGCGGCTTCCCCTTCCATCCGCAGCGGCGCCTGCGCGGGCTGCGGCTCGTGGCCACGGACGTGGACTGGTCGGTGGGCGAAGGGGACGTGGTCGAGGGGCCCGTACAGGCGTTGCTCCTGCTGATCAGCGGGCGGCCGGCCGCGCTGCCCAGCCTGCGAGGAGCTACAGGCGCAGCTCTGGCGGGAATCCGGTCCACCTGAGCTCGGGCGGCAGGTGCGCCATGTCGTTGAAGAAGAGCACGGAGGACGGGCGGTCCGGCGCGTACCGGATGACGGTCAGGGCGGCGTTGCAGTGGTTGAGGCCGAGCCAGCGCCAGCCGGGGGCGTCCAGGGCGGCGCGGACGAGCCAGCCGATCAGGAAGTTGTGGGTGACGACGAGCTCGTGGCGCGTCTCCTGCACCGGACCTGTGAACAGCTCCTCGGCCTGGCGGACGAGCCGCGCGCCGCCGTCCGCCGGGAAGTTGGCGAGGAAGCCGAGCAACCGGTCCGCGTGCTCCGGGGGCAGCTTACTCCTTGCCGGCACGTACGGGAGGTAGTCCCCGGCCGCCTCCGAGACGCGCACGGGCACGCCGGGAAGGTGCTCGGCGATCAGGCGCGCGGTCTGGGCGGCCCTCGGGAGCGGGCCGTGGTGGACGGCGGAGAGGGGGACGTCCTTCAGCCGCTCGCCGAGCAGCGCGGCCTGGCGGCGGCCGTTCGCGGTCAGAGCGGTCTCGTCCGGCGTGGCCTCGCCGTGGCGGGTGAGGTAGAGGTAGCGAGTCATCGGGCTCCAGTTGTTGACCTCGGACACACGTCATGGGCATCGTAGGGCGGGTGGCCGGCGATGAGACACGTGACGGGGTGGCGCTCACCAACCTCGACCAGCCCCTGTTCGACGGGGCCGGCGCGACCAAGCGCGACCTGGTCGACTACCTCGACGCGGTCGGCGACCGGATCATCCCGGTCCTGCGCGACCGGGCGCTCTCGGTCATCCGCGTGCGGCCGGGGCAGGAGCCGTTCATGCAGAAGAACCTGCCCAAGTACGCCCCCGAATGGGTGCAGTCGGTCTCCGTGTGGGCCGAGGCGTCGCGCAGGCAGGTGACGTACGCGCTGTGCAACGACCGCAGGACGCTGCTCTGGTTCGCCAACCAGCGGGCGGTGGAGTACCACCCGGGGCTGTTCGTGGGCTCCCATCCCACCCACATGATCCTCGACCTCGACCCGCCCGACGGCAGCGACGCCTTCGAGCTGGCCGTGCGCGGGGCCTTCCTGGTGCGCCAGGCCCTGGACGACGCCGGGCTGGCGGGCGCGGTGAAGACCAGCGGGGCGAAGGGCGTGCACGTGTTCGTGCCCGTGGCCGAGGGGACGGGCGTGGAGGACCTCGCCGCGGCCACGCGCGCGCTGGCGGCCCGGGCCGAGCGGGTGGACCCGGCGCTGGCCACCACGGCGTTCATCCGCGAGGACCGCGCGGGGAAGGTGTTCATCGACTCGACCCGGGCCGGCGGGGCCACGGTGGCGGCCGCCTACAGTCCTCGTATACGGCCCGGCACGCCCGTGTCGTTCCCCGTGGCGTGGGAGTCGCTCGATCAGGTGGTGCCCGCCGACTTCACCGTGCACACGGCGGCCGGGCTGCTCAAGGACGCGGACCCGTGGGCCGAGTCCATGCCCGAGCCGCAGCGGCTGCCCGCCGACCTGGTCGAGGAGGGGCACACGATCCCGGTCGCCCGCGTACAGGCGATGCACGAGGGCAAGCGGCGCGCCCGCGCCCGCCGCGCCGAGTGACCCTCGGCGCCCGCGCCCACCGCGCCGAGTAACCCCATCCGGTGATATGTCCGGATATTGACGCCCTAGTGGGCCTTCTCAGTGATCCTCCGCCGGGTTACGTTCACGTGGCGGCTCGGGGGAATCATCGCATTCGTCCACCAGGGGAACCCTTATGCGTCGAATCGCCATCGCACTGATCACCGCACTGGCACTACCACTGGCTCTGACCACCCCGGCCAACGCCGGCGGCCTTGACGACCTCTTCGCCAAGTTGCTCATCAAGCAGGTGAAGGGCCCGAACGCCAAGAAGCACCTCGACGCCCTTCAGGCGATCGCCGACGCCAACGGCGGCACCCGCGCCGCGGGCACCCCCGGCTACAACGCCTCCCGCGACTATGTGGCGGGCAAACTGCGCAAGGCCGGATACAAGGTCACACTCCAGCCGATCAATTTCGTCCAGAGCTGGACCGAGAACTCCCCGCCCACGCTCAACCTCACCGCGCCGAGCTCGAAGACGTACGTGCCTAATGACGACTTCTTCTCCTTCGAGCCCTCCCCCGCCGGTGACGTGACCGCGCAGGTCCAGGCCGTGGACCTGACCCTGCCGCCGACCCCGACGCCCACCTCGACCAGCGGCTGCGAAGCGTCCGACTTCGCCGGGTTCGTGGCCGGGCGGATCGCGCTCATCCAGCGCGGCACGTGCGCCTTCGCGCTGAAGATCCGCAACGCGGGCCGCGCCGGGGCGTCCGGGATCATCGTGTTCAACGAGGGCCAGCCGGGCCGGACCGACGCGTTCCCGCTCGACATCGGCGAGTGGCGGGCCGGGGTCCCGATGGTCTTCGCCGACTTCGCGGTCGGCAACGAGCTGGCGGCCACGGCCGGGGCGACCGTACGGCTCAAGGTCGACTCCACCCTCGTGCTCGGCACCAACGACAACGTGATCGCGGAGTCCCGCTTCGGCGACCCGCGCAACGTGGTGATGGTCGGCGCCCACCTCGACAGCGTGCCCGCCGGTCCCGGCATCAACGACAACGGCTCGGGCTCCGCCTCCATCCTGGAGGTCGCCGAGGAGATGGCGCTCTACCCGGTCAAGAACAAGGTCCGCTTCGGCTTCTGGGCGGGCGAGGAGATCGGGCTGCTCGGGTCCGACCAGTACGTCGCGTCGCTGTCGGAGACGCAGCGCGACCGGATCCGGGTCTACCTGAACTTCGACATGGTGGCCTCGCCCAACTACGCGTACAAGCTGTATGACGGGGACAACTCCGACAACGAAGGCTCCCCGGCCGGGCCGCCCGGATCCGACCGGATCGAGAAGCAGCTCGAGGCCTTCTACGGCTCGCGCAACCTGCCCACCGTCGGCACCGACTTCGACGGGCGCTCCGACTACGGCCCGTTCATCGACGTCGGCATCCCGGCGGGCGGGATCTTCACGGGCGCGGAGGGCATCAAGACGCCCGAGGAGGCGGCGAAGTTCGGCGGCACGGCGGGGGTCGCGTACGACGCCTGCTACCACCAGGCGTGCGACACGACCGCCAACATCAACGACACCGCGCTGGACGTGGACCTGGACGCGATCGCGGACTCCGTCGCCCGCTTCGCCTTCAACCTGCGCTCCATCCCGCCGCGAACCGCCCCCGCGGCGGCGCCCCTGGCCGCCAAGACGGCCGCCTGACGGCTCCACACCGGGTGGGCAGCACCCTGCCCACCCGGGCACCACCTAGGCACCACTGCACTTCGGCACCACCGCACTTCGGCACCACCGCACCATCGAACCTTCGCACCACGGCACCACGGCACCACGGCACCACCGGTTCCAACGAGCACCATCTCGGGATCTTCCACCCTCGACCCTCGGATGGAGGCGCCGCAATGCGATCGATCATCGTCGCGGCAACAGCGTTATCCCTGGCCATCACCGCCCTGACGGCCGTGCCGGCGCAGGCCGCAGCAGCCCCGAACATCTCCCTCACCAACGTCAAGGCCCACCTCACCCAGCTCCAGTCCATCGCCACCGCCAACGGCGGCAACCGCGCGCACGGCCGGCCGGGCTACCTGGCCTCCGCGAACTACGTACGCGGCCAGCTGGACGCCGCAGGCTTCACCACCACGCTCCAGTCGTTCACCTACAACGGCGCCACCGGCTACAACGTCATCGCCGACTGGCCCGGCGGGGACCCCAACGACATCCTCATGGTCGGCGCGCACCTCGACAGCGTCACCGCCGGTCCCGGCATCAACGACAACGGCTCGGGCAGCGCGTCCATCCTGGAGACCGCGCTCGAAGTGTCGCGCCAGGCGCTCCAGCCGGCCAAGCACCTGCGCTTCGCCTGGTGGGGCGCGGAGGAGCTGGGGCTGCGCGGGTCGCAGTTCTACGTGAACAACCTGCCGGCCGCTGACCGGGCGCGGATCAAGGGGTACCTGAACTTCGACATGGTCGGCTCCCCGAACTCCGGATACTTCGTGTACGACGGCGACAACTCGGACGGCACCGGCTCCGGTCCCGGCCCGGCCGGATCCGCGGAGCTGGAGAAGGTCATCCAGGACTACTTCACGTCGATCGGCGTGCCGACCCGGGGCACCGACTTCGACGGCCGCTCCGACTACGGCCCGTTCATCGCGGTCGGGATCCCGGCGGGCGGCACGTTCACGGGCGCGGAGGGCATCAAGAGCTCGGCCCAGGCCACGCTGTGGGGCGGCACCGCCGGTCAGGCGTTCGACGTCTGCTACCACCGCTCCTGCGACACCACTTCCAACATCAACGACACCGCGCTCGACCGGAACGCCGACGCGATCGCGTACTCGGTGTGGACGATCGCCACCGCCGTACCACCCGCCGTGGTCTGGCAGGACACGTTCGAGACGGCCAACGGCTGGACGGTCAACCCGTCGAGCGCCGACACCGCCACCACCGGCCAGTGGGAGCGCGGCGACCCCGAGGACACCAACTCCAGCGGCGCCAAGCAGCTCGGCACCACGGTCAGCGGCACGAACGACCTGGTCACGGGCCGCCTGGCAGGCTCGGCCGCCGGCGACTTCGACATCGACGGCGGCATCACCTCGATCCAGTCGCCCCCGATCACGCTCCCGTCCACGGGTCCGCTGAACCTGTCGTTCTCGTGGTACCTGGCGCACGGCTCGAACGCCTCCAGCGCCGACTACCTCCGCGTCCGCGTGGTCGGCACCACCACCACGACGGTCCTGAACCAGGCGGGCGCCGCGTCCAACCGCAACGGCGCCTGGACCACGGCCACGGCCGGCCTGAACGCGTTCGCGGGCCAGACGGTCCGCATCCTCATCGACGCCGCCGACGCCTCGGGCGCCTCCCTGGTGGAGGCCGGCGTGGACGACGTCAAGATCACCCGCTAGCTTCGCCGGGCCGGGCCCGTTACGGCCCGGCCCTCAGCTCCCTCGCGGGCCGGGCTCTGAGGCCCGGCTCGCGACGCCCCCGAATCGGGCGGCCTCAGCGGTCCGGTCAGTACACAACGCCCCCGGATCAGGCGGGCTCAGCGGTCCGGTCAGTACGCAAGGCCGCCACAACCTTCTCCGGCTCATCAGCGAAGAACCGGATCGACGTGGCCTCCCCCCGGCGGCCGAACGGGCGTACGAAGGCGACCGGCTCGCTCAGCTCCACCGTCATGTTCGTCTGCGAGGAGACCGCCACGCCGAGCCGCCCGTCCTTGACGGTGACCATGCCGCTCTCGTTGTAGTTGCGACTGGTCCGCACGGCCGCGATCCGCTCTACCGGCACGCGCACGTCGAAATACACGCCGAACCGGATGCGTAGCTCACCAGGGGTGATGACGTGCGGCCTGGTGGCGCAGGCGGCGGCCAGCATGACCCCGAACAGCAGCCCGTACACGTCGGCGATCAGCACCGCGAACCGCAGCCACGCCGCCACGTCGAGCGCGACCAGCAGCAGATCGACCACCACGGTCTCGACCGCCATCGCGAACAGCATCAGCGACAGCATGAACGTCTGCGCCTTCGTGTACGTCACGACGGTCGCCCCAGCGGGCACGCCATCACGACGCCGGACGATCCACTGCCCGATGGCCAGCAGGCCTTTCAGCTCGAACACCACGATCCGCAGCGCGGCTCTGACCATCGGTCCCCTCACTTTCGGCGCTCTGGGCCCGGTCGATCCCGATTAGACACGTTGACGTCGCGTCAAGGTCAAGCCGATGGGGTTTCCGGCTCTCCCGACTGCTCAGAAGGGGGGTCGCTGTTATGTCCGTTTCCGGCGGCGGCCGGCGCCGGCGCGACTGTGACACAACCATGACGCGGCGCGAACGAGGCGGGGACGCGGCGGGCCGACAGTGGACGGGGTCGACCGGCGGGCGAGTCACGGAGCGTGCTGCGAAGCGATCCGGCCGCCCGCATCGGGACGACCCTGTACGGCCCGGGTGGCCCCGGCATCACGGCGTCGCCCTCCTCCAGCAGGGCGAGACGAACCGGCCGGAGCCGCCGGGACAGAACGTTACGACGAAGGCGATCACGAAAAGGAGAAGGCGTGGCTGATGACGGGAAATGGGACCGGCGTTCGCTGTTTCAGGGCGCCGCTGTGCTGGCCGGTGCCGCCGCGGCCGCGCCGCTGATGGGCGGGGCGGC